>CAVCCW010000016.1:0-35625 GCA_963600825.1 Bacteroidaceae bacterium
GTTTGCCACACAAATTCCACTTCCGCGTGGCAAATAAAGCATCAGCTCCCAATTTGCCACAATAATCAGAAGCCAGCAAACAGTTCCCAGCTATTCCAGCCTTTCCCGTGTGGCAAACTGGCATTGCAACTCTGGTTTGCCACACGAGCTCCATTTCCGTGTGGCAAATAAAGCAAACGTCCCAAATTTGCCACAAAAATCAACGTTCGCCATTCAGCGCCCGGCTATTCCAGCCTTTCCTGTGTGGCAAATTGCCATTGCAACTCGGGTTTGCCACACAAATTCCACTTCCGTGTGGCAAATAAAGCAAACGTCCCAAATTTGCCACCATAATCAGCCTCCACCAATCAGCTCTCAGCTATTCCAGCCTTTTCCGTGTGGCAAATTGGCCATTCCCACACTGGTTTGCCACACAAATTCCACTTCCGTGTGGCAAATGAAGCATCAGCCCTAAATTTGCCACAAAAATCAACGTCCACCATTCAGTGTCCAATTGTTCCAACTGCAAGTTGGTGGTTCCGATCAAAGGTTTGGTAGCAGAGAACTTAGTCACGGGAGGGTTAATTGCAAAAAGTCCTTCCCCCGGCGGATTTCTCCGCGTCCAGGGAAGGACTTTGGTTTTGTGCGTATACTTTTTAAGGACCTTTTGCAAAAGCCGTTGCTGCAACCTTATAAAGATACTTCTGTAAGTTTCTGGTAACGTCTGAAGACTTAGCCGCAGGAGACTTGGTTGCAAGAAGCTTGGCCGCAGGAGACTTGGTTGCAAGAAGCTTGACCGCAGGAGACTTAGCTGCAGAAGGCTCAGCCGCGGGAGGCTTTGGTGTACTCCACAATCTGGCAGTTCAGGTCGGATTCGTTGAACGCTTTCAGCGTTCTGGTGGTCCACTCGGAAGGGTTGATTTCCGGGAAAAAGGTGTCGGCGTCGGGGAAAATGGCATCTACCTGCGTTAAATACATTTTGTCAGCATAAGGGTAAAACCAGTTGTAAATGTGGCCGCCGCCGATGACGAAGACTTCGTCTTCGGAATCCACGTAGCGTTCCAGGACCGCTTCCGGGCTGCCGAAAGCAAGGATGTCATCCGGCAGAGCCGCCGGGTTATGGCTGATGACAACATGAGTCCGGTTGGGAAGGCGTCTGCCGTGAAAGCTGTCAAAGGTTTTACGGCCCATGATGATGGTATGGCCAGTGGTGGTTTCTTTAAAGAAGCGCATATCTGTCGGCAGATGCCAAAGCAGTGCTCCATCCTGTCCAATTTCATTACCCGCGCCAACCGCAGCAATTAATGTAATCATTTATCATCAGTCTCCTTATAGCAAGTTTACTATGGTAATAGGTCTGGCTATTAGTGGTAGTACTTCTTAATGTACCCGTATAACTTGACAAATAAACTGTTCAAATAAAATCTGCATTTGAAATCCTTATTTTCTTTAATTATCCGTAAACTTAGTTACAGTAATAAACTGAGTTACAAGAAATGATTGTTTGCAAAAAACAAATGTAATTGCACAAAGTTACTGTGCAATGGGGAACGCAATTTTTCCCATGTGCTGGTAGTTTTCAATTTTAATGTCCTTCAGGTCAGCGGACGAGTCAATCTGGAAGAAGTCGGTTACTTCCGGATTAATCCACAGCGTTGGCGCCGGGTAATCCCCATTTTGATCAAAGCGGCGGATCTGCTCCCGGATGCCATCCACCTGATTTACGTAAATGTGGGCATCTTTAATGCTCCAGTCCAGGGTACCCGGCTGCAGACCGGTGCAGTGGGCAATCAGACACAGCAGGGTTGCGTACTGGGTCACGTTGAATGGGAGGCCAAGCGGAACGTCACAGCTGCGCTGATGTACAAAGACGTTCAGCTTGCCGTCCGTTACATCCCATTCACTGGACCAGACGCAACTGGGCAGTACGGCCGTAGGAATGTAGTCATCCTGCCAAAGGCTCATGACCATCCGCCGGTCTGTTGGATTATTCTGAATGGTATCCAGCAAATGCTGGGTCAACTGGAATTTCTTTACGATGTAGCCATAAGCAGTGCCAATGGTATGCGCCCATTCCGGGCCGAACTGCCGTACCACCTGCTGTTTCTGCAGGCCACCTGCACCGTCCGGCACCATCTGTGTTGCAGTCCAGCTGCCATCTTCGGCAATTTCCCATTCGTCCCAGATGTGCACGTTGCGTTCCTGCAGCCAGCGCACATCATTGGACTGGGCCTGGTAAATCCACAGCATTTCCAGAATGGCCTGCCGGAAGAAGAGCTGCTTGGTGGTCAGCACCGGAAACTCTTCCCCCACATTTAACTGAAAATGATGGGAAGGCACCTTAATGGTGTTGACGCCGGTGCGGTTTTCCACTTCCGTGCCTTCCGACAAAATACGCTTACAAAGCGCAATATATTCTTTATCCCACTGAGACATGACAACCCCTCAATCGTGAATGGCCTGCACAGGGCGGCAAGCAGTTATAGTTTTGTTTGCTAGTAGTCTGCGCAAGGTGGCAGACGGTTATAGTTTTGTTTGCTAATAGCGTGCGCAGCGAACCACTATAGTTACTTACGCTAATGGCCTGCGCAACGCGGAGCAGGCCAAATAGTTTTATTCGTTTATGACTTGCACCTGGCAAACCTTCATGGCTTCCAGTGCATTGTGATGCGTTTCCGGGCTGACGCCTGCGCAGCAGGAAGCGTCCACCAGCAGCGGCACTTCCGGCAGGAACGCCTTGGCAATCATGACGTTGGAAATGACGCAGATGTCAGTGCACAGGCCGACAAATTCTATACTGTCAATTGGTGTTTCATCGTTTAGCTCTGACAGCAGGAGGCCCAGTTCGTCCGAGCCGAAGGTCAGCTTATCAATGACAATGTCACCCATGTACGGTTGCAATTCGTCCCGGATTTGCCAGCCGTCGGACTGATACAGGCAGTGCGGCACCGGCAAATTCCGGCCCTCCTGGGTGTTTAGATAATCCTCAAAATGCGTGTCTCTGGTAAAAATGACTGTACCGTCAAAGTTCTTCAGCTTCTGCTCCACCTTCGGCACGATGGCCTGGGCCTCCGCCGTGCCAAGTGCACCGTCAATGAAGTCATTCTGCATATCTACAACTATCAACACTTTCATGTGTGTATCCTCCTTTACCCCGGCGAGACAGTTCCTTTTTGTATCTAGATGTCTACTCTATAAGTAAGCACTTTTTCTTTATGCAATAAAGCTGCTTAAAAACTTACTTTACCCCAAGGGTTTCCGGATCCACCAGCGAGGCAGCCATGACCGCCTTAATAGTGTGCATCCGGTTCTCCGCTTCGTCAAAGACAATGGAAGCCGGGCTTTCAAAGACTTCGTCTGTGACTTCCATTGCGTCTCTGCCGAAGCGTTCGCCCATTTCCTTGCCAACCGCAGTGTTATGGTCATGGTAGGCCGGCAGGCAGTGCATAAACTTGCACTGCGGCCCGGCATTTTCCATGAGGCTGCGGTTGACTTGGTAAGGAGCTAAATCGCTAATACGCTCTTCCCAAACTTCTACCGGTTCTCCCATGGAAACCCAGACGTCTGTATAAATGATGTCCGCCCCTTTAGTGGCTTTCATCGGGTCTTCTTCTAATGTAATAGTGGCACCGGTCTCCTTTGCAATGGCCCGGCATTCCTCTACCAATGCGGCATCCGGGAAATATTTTTCCGGTGCGCATGCGGTAAAGTGCAGGCCCATTTTGGCACAGCCCACCATTAAAGAGTTGCCCATATTGTATCTGGCATCTCCCATGTAAACAAAGTTTAATCCTTCCAGCTTGCCAAAATGCTCCCGAATGGTCAGGAAATCGGCCAGGATCTGCGTTGGATGAAATTCATTGGTCAGGCCGTTCCAGACCGGCACTTTGGAATACCGGGCCATAGTTTCTACTATCTCCTGACCATATCCACGGTATTCAATGCCTTCGAACATACCGGCCAGCACCCGGACCGTGTCCGCAATGCTTTCCTTTTTGCCAATTTGGGAATCCTTCGGATTTAAATAAGTGGAGCCCATGCCAAGGTCATGTGCCGCCACTTCAAAGGAGCAGCGGGTCCGGGTGCTGGTCTTTTCAAAGATCAGCGCTACATTTTTTCCCTTACAGTAATCATGGGCAATGCCCGCTTTTTTCTTGGCTTTTAAATCTGCAGCTAAGCGCAGATAGTAATCAATTTCAGCCGGTGTAAAATCCAGCAGTTTTAAAAAGTCAGTCCCCTGTAAACTCATCCTGAAACCTCTCCTCAAGAAACGTTTTTCAACACGTTCCAATAATGCATAAATGGTACAACACTGCGGCTTCTTAGTCAATAGAATGCGGGCGATGTAGCCCATTACAAGCACGCCAAAAAGAGCTCCACCCCTCTCCAACAGTTTGCACAAAAAGCCGTTCCGCTTTTCGCTTTCTTGGACACTTGTCAAATTTTGAAAAATGTGATACCGTTAAGACAATCTTAACCTGTGAGTTTTTACTCATGCACATTGGGGGATTTTTTATGAAGTATGATTTATCCAAAAAGCCAAATCGCGGCGTATGTAACACATTAAACATTTTCTATACGACCATGATGGGCTTGCTGCAAAAGAAACCCTTTGAAAAAATTACCGTCAATGAAGTCTGCCGCGAAGCTAATTTCCCCCGCGCCACCTTCTACAACTACTTTGATGACAAATATGACCTTCTGGAATACTGCTGGTCCGTTCTGTCAGAGCAATTCCAAGTAGAAAATCTGAATAAGCCGAATGACATTACCGTGGATACGGTGCTGGATCGCATATACGATTATTTAACCGTAGAAGGCGAAAACATCAGCCGCATCATGGTCTACAATAAAGAAGATGGCTACATGCAGACCAGCCTCTTCAATTACATTAAGCGCAGCGTCTTTGAAATGTGCAAGGCAACGGAACAGCGCGTTACCTTTGCCATCCCAAAGACCTTAGTTGCCGAACACTACAGCAACACCCTCATGCTCATCTTCAAATGGTGGTTCATGGAAGGCCACCCGCTTACCCGCACAGAAGTCCACAACCTTCTGGACCGCCTCCTTTACGGCAAGCTGTTCTAACTCTTTGCAGCAATCTACTCTGGTACTTTGCCGCAAGCTACTCTGGCACTTTGCGCCAAGCTGCTCTAATACTTTGCGCCAAGCTTTTCTAATACAAATACAAAAGGCCCGCTTTCGCGGACCTTTTCCTTTTTACGGTTGTATCGCGCTTTCCGCGGCACACCTGTCGTTATTCCCTGCCATGTGCGGACTACTTGACTGCGCTTCAACCTGACTACGATTCAACTTGATTACGTGTAAATTCAATTTTTTCTTAATTTTACACGTAATTCTTATACCCGATTACGTGTAATTCCAACTTTTTTGCAAAATTACACGTAGTCGGCTAACCAGGATTCCTGACATCTTACTTCCGTCTCAGCTTGACTACGTGTAATTTCAGTTTTTCCTTCATTTTACACGTAATTTCTATCCTAAATTACGTGTAATTTCAGCTTTTTTTCAAAATTACACGTAGTCCGCAATAGAGTCTGCTAGCCAGAGTTCCTGCTATCGATAGAGCCTCTACTCTGTTAGCTTGAAAATTAAGACCAACATCAATAGTTCACCATCAGTAGATCACCATCAGTAGATCACCACTCAGTAGACTACCATTCAGTAGACCATTATCTATTGGTCCCCATCCATTACATCATCTGTTATTCTTGTTCGGAAGTGCTGTCTAAATGGTGCGGCGACTCCTTTGGCGTCAGATGTCTTGGCTTTGGCAAATCCCAATGGAAGGTGGCAGCTAACAAGCGTAACGCTGCAACCGTAAAGAAGCAGAGCACCATGCACCAGATATCCGGTAAATGGCCCCAGGTCAAGCCGTAAATTAAAGCACCAAAAATGGTAGCCATAGCGTAAAAGTGTTTTACAAAAATATCCGGGATTTGCCCTGCAAAGACATCCCGCAGAACGGATCCCCCGCACCCGGTAATAACACCCATAAAGATCATCAGATATAAGGCATGCCCTGCATAAGCGTATTCGTGGCCTATTTTGGCTCCGGTGACGGTAAATGACGCAAGGCCAAGGGTATCAAAAATCAGGATAACATCTTCCCAAGTGTGCATATGCCGCATCGCAAACTTCCGAATAAATGATAAAAAGCAAAGGAAGGAGGTAACCAGCGCCAGGATGGCATACATCGGCGTCTGAAATATGGTGGGCGGGTTAACGCCAATCAGCATGTCACGGATGGCACCGCCACCCGTGGCAGTAACCAGCCCCAAAATGCAGACGCCGAACAAGTCCATGTCCTTGCGCATTCCAGTCACCGCACCGGAGATGGCAAAGGCCACGGTCCCAATAATATTAATTATTAAAGTCACAGTATCTACCATAGCTGTGCTCCTTCAAAGATGAGGTTTCAAATATAAGTTCCCACATGGGTTCCAGACAATTATAAAGCGGAAAAAATCCGCAAGAAAGAGCTTGAAATTCTAACCGCTTTCTTATATAATTATCAAGCGCGCTAAATCGGGGTGTGGCGAAGTTTGGTATCGCGCTTGCTTCGGGAGCAAGAGGCCTCGGGTTCGAATCCCGACACTCCGACCATGAAAAAAGCTTGTAAACACGTAGTTATGCGGTTTGCAAGCTTTTTCTTTATTTTCTCCCCAAAAATTTTTAAAAGATAAAATGCCAAAAATGACGGTTTTCACCAAAATTTTCACCGATTTTACAATACCCTGTACATGCTTTTGTACATGCTTTTGTGTATGCGAATAAAAACCTGCAAGCTACAAATTAGTATCTTGCAGGTTTTTTCATATTTATTAGCCGTGTGGCAAACTTGGTACTGCCAGTCTGGTTTGCCACACGAACTCCACTTCTGTGTGGCAAATAAAGCATCAAGTCAAAATTTGCCACAATAATCAGCAGTCTCCAAGTAGCGCCCAGCTATTCCAGCCTTTCGCGTGTGGCAAACTTGCATTGCAACTCTGGTTTGCCACACGAACTCCACTTTATTGTGGCAAATAAAGCTTCAACCCCAAATTTGCCACAATAATCAACGTCCGCTAATCAGCGTCCAGCTAGTCCAGCCTTTCGCGTGTGGCAAATTGGACAGTGCCAGCCTGTTTGCCACACGAATTCCGTTCCCGTGTGGCAAATGAAGCATCTGCTCCAAATTTGCCACAATAATCAACGTCCGCCAATCAGTGTCCAGCTATTCCAACCTTTCCCGTGTGGCAAATTGGACAGTGCCAGCCTGTTTGCCACACGAATTCCACTTCCGTGTGGCAAATAAAGCTTCAACCCCAAATTTGCCACAATAATCAACGTCCGCCAATCAGCGCCCAGCTATTCCAGCCTTTCCCGTGTGGCAAACTTGCATTGCAACACTGGTTTGCCACACATCGTTCGAATTCGGGCCGCGAATGAAGTGGTGACACCTGTTTGCTACCCGAAAGAACCGCTGGCTGCCAAAAACCAACTAATCCAATCTTAAAACGTCAGGGACTTACAGTGGCTTATTACTATTTAGCGAGCAGCCGGCATAAAGAAGTGGCTTATGTCGACTTTTTCCAACTCCAAAAGCTTCAGCTTGCGGTCCAGGCCGCCGGCATAACCGGTAAGGTTTCCGCCAGCGCCAACCACACGGTGGCAAGGAATCATAAGCGCAATTGGATTGTGTCCAACCGCGCTGCCGACGGCCTGGGCGGACATTTTTTCCAAGCCCTGCTGCTCTGCAATGAGCGTTGCTATCTGGCCGTAGGTCATGGTTTCGCCATAAGGAATGCTTAGCAGAATATCCCAGACTACTTTGCGAAAAGGAGTGGTGCTGTATCGCAGAGGAGGAAGAAAATCTGGCTCCTGCCCGGAAAAATATAGATC
Organism: Bacteroidaceae bacterium; assembly: GCA_963600825.1. Lineage (GTDB taxonomy): Bacteria > Bacillota > Clostridia > Oscillospirales > Acutalibacteraceae > RUG420. Next base: position 7,885 of record CAVCCW010000016.1, read on the forward strand.
TAGCCAGCGGCGGGCATCTTCCAGTACCGGGTGCCCATTCGGGGCCAACTGTGGGTGTCCATTCGGCTTCAGTACCGGGTGCTCACTTGGGACCACAGCGGTGGAAACTCCTTTAGCAGGCAGCGTTGCACCAAAGTACTTTTGGCCATCAAACCATAGACCTGTGATAGCCTCTCCATCACAGGAAAGTGTGATTTCCCCGAGCGGAGAAGCATACTGCTCCGTATACAGGAAAGCCATTTTCCTCCCCCTTTCCACTGAACTTAATCCGACTGTAGCTAAGGTGATTATAGCACTAAAGAGCTCATCTGTTTTCCTCCTTCTTTTTTGCGAGTTAGCTTTTGCTAACCTCGCAGGTATAACACTATTTCTCGGTTTGTCCACATCAATTTTCGGGCAGCTTTATTTTTTGCAGTAAGAAAAAATGTCATTGAAGTAAACCCATCTAAAAAAAGCCGGAGCTGGAATGGCAATATGCCATTCGGCTCCGGCTTCCCTTTGCGCAGACAAGGAAGGAGCACCGCGCAAAGTGGGATCAGCAATTATTTAGTTTCTTCTAATGGGTAAACGTCTTGCAGAGCGTCATAGCCTTGCTCGCCCGTACGAACTTTAATGACGTTGTCTACATCATAGATGAAGATCTTGCCATCTCCAATCTGACCGGTGTGCAATACCGTTTCAATGGTTTCCACTACGGTTTCAACCGGAATCTTGGAGACTACTACGTCAATCTTTACCTTCGGCATCAGGCGGGTGTCAATCGGGGCGCCGCGGAAGGATGCGCCGTGGCCCTTCTGGATACCGTAGCCGGAAACGTTGGTTACGGTCATACCGGTAATGCCGATGACTTCCAGAGCTTCCTGCAACGGATACAGTTTATCCGGGTTCATGATGACGGTTACTTTGGTCAGCTTGTTTGCGGCAGCCGTGGTGGCTGTTTCCACCAGCGATGCAGCGGCAATCTTTGCGGCAGCTGCAGAAATAGCAGAAGTCTGCAATTCTTTTTCTATTTCTACCGGAATGGTTCCTGCAAGCTTAGCAATTTCCCCTTCTTTGGCGGCAGCTTCAGCTGCAGATTCCTTCTGTGCTTTGGTGAAGTAATGGGACGGATCCATCGGTTCGGTAGCAATCATGAAGTCAGGATACGCAAAGTTGCCGTGTTCGCCAATGTCCAGGCCGACGCGTTCTTCTTCTGCGGTAACACGGATGCCAATAGTCTTCTTCAGTGCAAACCAGGTTAAGGAAGAAGTCAGGAATACGAAGGCGCCGACGGCAACAATACCAAGCAGTTCAACGCCCAGCAGGTGGAACCCGCCGCCGTGGAACAAACCGTTTACAGTAGATACTGTGGTAACGCCTTCTTTGGCAAAGAGGCCTACACAAATAGTACCAAAGACGCCGCAGCCAAGGTGAACCGAAGTAGCACCTACCGGGTCGTCTACGCCGACCTTATCAAAGAAGCCAACCAACAGCACTACAATGACACCGGCGATGGCGCCAATCAGAAGAGACGCTTCTACGGAAACATAGGCGCAGCCGCCGGTGATGGCTACCAGACCGGCCAGGCATCCGTTGATGGTCATGCCCAGGTCCGGCTTGCCAATGACAATCCAGGACGTAATGGTGGAGGTTAAAACAGCGGCAATGGCGGATGCATTGGTGGTAAACAGAATGTGCATGACATCTGCCGGATGCTGGAAGCTCATGGTAGAGCCCGGGTTGAATCCGAACCAGCCAAGCCACAGAACAAACAAACCAATAACAGCAAGAGACATGTTGTGTCCCGGAATGGCCCGCGGCTTTCCGTCTTTGCCGTACTTGCCAATACGTGGCCCAAGAATTAAGGCACCGGACAAAGCAGCCCAGCCGCCTACGGAGTGAACTACGGTGTCACCGGCAAAGTCTAAGAAGCCGAGGTCGGACAACCAACCGCCGCCCCAGATCCAGTGGCCAACAATCGGGTAAATGAACAGGGTCAGAACAAAGGAGAAAATAATGAAAGAAACATATTTAATCCGTTCTGCAACCGCACCGGAAACAATGGTGGCTGCGGTTCCACAGAAGACCAGCTGGAAGAAAACCTTACCCCAGAACGGCACTTCTGACGTCAGCGTATCTGCATAAAACGAATGATCCGATGTTCCAAGAATGAACAGGTGTTGCGTTCCAATGAAGGGATTGTCTCCCCCGAACATCAGGCCCCAGCCAAGGAAAAGGAAGCCCAGGGACGAAACAGCAAAAACAATAAAGTTTTTGGACAGGATGTTAACGGTGTTCTTGGATCTGGCAAAGCCGGCTTCTACCGAAGCAAAGCCCAGGTTCATAAAGAAAACCAGGATAGCGGCCAGGTAGACCCAGAAAGTGTCAATGACGGATGTTACATTCATGAATACATTCCTCCTAACAAAATAAAAAAAGGCAAGGACGTCCGTTTCATAACAGACGTCCTTGCCTCTTATCTTGTCAGAAAGTTTACTTCCCTTTTTTTCAAATGTCAAGAGCCAAATTTCTAATCCACGTGTTCTTTAGCCTTTTTTATTTTGTCCTTGATGAGAGCAACGGCAGTGGCGTAGCCGTGGGCGGCGCAAAGGATGGGATGGTAAAGAGCCATGCGGGGACCGGAGTAACGCATCAGTTCTTTAACGCGTTCCCTCATGTCCGGGCGGTAGCAGTGGCAGGGGCACTGGGAGCAGAAGGTTTTGTCATCTCCCCAGCGGCAATGGTCCAGGCGATTCAGTGCATACTTGCACAGTTCCTGGCAATCCGGGCAAAGTTCTTTGCCCTTGGTGCCATGGTTACCGTGGCAGTAGATTTCTGCCATTTTGGGAAATACTTTCTTTTCCAGTTCAATTCTGTGCTTCATGACAGTCTTCCTCTGTATACCGTATAGGATTTATCTGCAATCTTAGAGGTGGACTTTCTGTGGGAAACCAAAATGATGCTCTTGCCCTGCTTTGCTTCATTAATAGAGCGCAGAATGTGACCTTCGTTCAGGCTGTCCAGGTTGCTGGTCGGCTCATCCAGAAGAATCATGGGAGCATTGCACAGAAATGCACGAGCAAGACCAATCCGCTGTTTTTCGCCGTCGGAAAGCAGGTCACCCAGCTCGCCGACATTGGTGTCATAGCCCTTTGGCAGGGTCATGATGAAGTCGTGAATGGAAGCCTTCTTGGCGGCCTCTACTACCTGTTCATGGGTGGCATTATTGTCCGCAATCTTGATGTTGGCTTCAATGGATTCATTAAACAGATGGGTTTCCTGACTAACCAGGGCCTGATTGCTTCTGAGGTTAGAAGTCTTCAGGTTCTTAATGTTGGTGCCGGACATTTTCATGGCGCCCTCCTGTACATCCCAGAAGCGCATCATCAGTTTCAGGGCGGTAGACTTACCGGAGCCGCTCGGGCCGGTCACACTGATAACCTGATCCGGTTCAATCTGCATGTTGAAGTCGTCCAGAATCTTTTCTTCCCCGTAGGCAAAGCCAACGTGTTCGGCTTCCATGCCGTTAAAGGAAACTTCTGCACCGTCTTCGTTTTCTTCCACTGCCGGAACTTCGTCCAGAATGCCAAGAACACGTTCGCCTGCCGCCAGGGTGTGCGTCAGGTTACCGGCCAGACCGGACAGAGCGGCTACCGGGCCGAATGAGCTCATCATGGCAACGGTGGAAACTAACATGCCATCAAAACCGATGGCGCCCGCCTGATACAGGCCAAGGCCAGTCAGCAGCATGGCAACAGAGAAGAAAATAATGGCAACGTCTGTAATGGAGGCGCTGTGGCCTTCCATTTTCTTCAGCTGACTCTGTAATCCGTTCAGTTCATCCGTGCGTTCATCCATTTCGGACAGACGCTGTTCGGTGCTGTTATACCGCAAAGATTCCAGCAAACCGCGCATGCTGTCCAGCACATAACCGGACAGGGCGCCGGAGGATTCCCGGTAGGTCATTCCCACATCCTTGTTTTTCTTGGAAGAAACAAGAGGGATAATAACGCCGACCGTAATATAAGCAAGACAGGCTACCAGAGCCAGCCAGCCGCTGTATCGCCCGATAAAGATCAGCATAATAACCGACGTAATCAGGGCAATAAAAATCGGCGAGATAGTGTGTGCATAAAAGACTTCCAGCAATTCAATGTCACTGGTAATCATGGATACCAGGTTACCCTTGTCCTTACTTTCCAGTTTGGCCGGAGACAGACGGCGCATGGCACGGAATACCTTGTCCCGAATTAGGGCAAGCAGTTTGAAGGCAATAAAGTGGTTAAAGCCCTGCTCGCCATAGTGAAGGAAGCCGCGCAAAACGGCAAATACCAGAATGCAAATGCATCCGGTCTTAATGGCAATGCCGCCTTCAATGCCGGCTGCTGTCAACAGAGTCATAGATCCGGCAACGGTAATCTGAATGGCACATAAGAAGCCCAGCACACCAAGCGTGATGGCAAGGCACATGTAGCCCGCCAGCGGTTTTACCAAGACAATCAGTCTGCTCATAATTTTCAGACCGCTTTGTTTTCTTTTCATACGGCAGCGTCCTCCTTTGCATACTGTTCCAGCTGTGCCTGGGTAGAGAACATGGTGTAATACTTCCCTTTCTGTGCCATCAGCGCTTCGTGCGTGCCGGCTTCGGCCAGGCGGCCGCCGTCCAGGAGAAGAATTTCATCCGAGCCCACTACATTTTCCAAGCGATGGGAAATCAGGAGAACGGTTTTTGATTTGGCCATATTATGAATGACGGCCATAATGTCATTTTCACTTTCTACGTCAATGTTGGAGGTAACTTCGTCAAAGACGTAGATTGGTGTGTCATGCAGCAACGCTCTTGCCAGGGCAAGGCGCTGGCGCTGACCGCCGGAGAAGTTGCTTGCCTGCTGTAGCAATTTGGTATCCAGGCCCTGTTCCGAGCTAAGGAAATCCCACAGGTTAACGGTCTGCAGAGCGGCAATCAGTTCATCATCTGTTGCGTCCGGTTTGCCCATCAGCAGGTTTTCCTTTACGGTTCCGGTGAACAGATAGCTGTTGAAGCTGACAGAGGTAATGTGATCCATCAGCGCAGATTCCTTGCAGTCACGGATTTCGGTACCATCCAGCTGAATACTGCCTTCATAGCCCTTGGTAATACCGCAAATTAAGGAAGAAATGGTGCTCTTGCCACAGCCGGATTCGCCGACAATGGAAATCAGGCTATTCTTCGGAATGGTGGCAGAAATGTTCTGCAGTACCATCTTTTCTTTATCGTAAGAGAAGGAAACGTCCTTCAGCACAATGTCACTTTCAAAGCTGGCCGGAACCAGGGTGCCCTGTTCGTCTGCCGGAGTATCCAGAAGCTTGAACAGCTTGTCACTGGCGGCCATGCCGTTCATGGCAACATGGAAGTAAGAGCCAAGTAAACGCAGTGGCAGGAAGAAGTCGGCTGCCAGCATGATAATCAGGAAGGCCTGCGGCAATGTAATTACCCCGTGGCTTACCTGCACTACAGCAATAACAACACCAACGGCGCTGCCGGCGTAGGCAACAATATCCATAACGCTGACCGAGTTCAGCTGCATGGTCAGAACCTTCATGGTAATGCGTCTGAATTCCTCCGCCTTTTCATTCATTTCTACGTTCTTGCGTTCGTCTGCCTGATACACTTTCAAAGTAGTCAGACCCTGAATATTCTCCAGGAAGGTGTCACCCAAGTTAACGTAGACGCCCCAGTATTTGCTGAGCAGACGCTTGGCAAACTTCTGCACTGCCACAATGGACAGCGGAATCAGCGGTACGGTAACCAGCAATACCAAAGCGGCTTTCCAGCTGACAAAGGACAATACAGCAAACAGGGTTACTGGTGCCAGCATGGCAAAGAAGAATTGAGGCACATATTTGCCAAAGTACAGTTCCAGCTGGTCTACACCTTCTACAAAGACCTGCAGCACTTCAGAGGTAGACACCTTTTCATGATATCCTGCCCCCATGCGAGTCAGCTTCTGATACATCTGCTTACGCAACACTTTCTTAACTTCGGCAGACGCCAGGAAGGACGTTCTGGAGCTGCTTACGCCACAGGCGTAACGCACGGCCATAACGGCCACAATGCTCAAAAGATACGGCAGAAGAGTTCCTGCAGTCAGTGTGGTTCCGGCTAAAATCAGCTGCAAAATATGTGCCAAAATGAACATCATACCGATGTTTGCACATAGCTTGATCCACTGTGCAAGAACTGTCAAAGCAATGTACTTCTTAGAGGAAGGTACCTGCTCTAAAAGTCTTGTCTTAATCATTCTTTCACTCCCGTTTTCTAGGTCAGTTTCAAAGTTAGCTTTGCCTATCTGAAATTAGCACAAACTAACTGACGGGCAAAATTATAGTATATCCTTCCCTTTGAATCAAGTGTATTTCCAGCAATCTACCACATTCCCCGCCTTAAAATTTTGTACCTTATATGCGGCATATCTATGGCAAAAAAGGAAACTACCGCAGACTGGCCTTCCAGGCGCAATCTGCGGTAGTATTTCTAGTTTTTTGAAAAAAACAGGCTTATTTTTAAAGACTGTCCTTATTTCTTAGCAATTGCCTGCTTGGCGGCAGCCACAATGTGGTCTGCGTCCAGGCCGAAGATGTGGAGCAGTTCCACAGCCGGGCCGGACTTGCCATAGGTGTCTTCTACGCCAACGCGAACCATTGGAGTCGGGCACTGTTCGGAAAGCACCTCGGCAACGGCGGAACCCAGTCCGCCGATGATGTTGTGCTCTTCCGCAGTAACCACGCAGCCACATTCCTTGGCTGCCGCAACAACGGCGGCTTCGTCCAACGGCTTGATGGTGGCAATGTTAACAACCTTGGCAGAAATGCCTTCTTCTGCCAGCTGGTCTGCTGCCAGATTGGCTTCATTTACCATCAGGCCGGTGGCCAGAATGGCAACGTCTTTGCCTTCGCGCAGCGTAACTGCTTTACCGATTTCAAACTTGTAATCTTCGTCAAAAATCTGTGGAACGGCTAAGCGGCCGAATCGCAGATAAACAGGGCCTTCATATTCCGCAGCAGCCAGAACCGCCTTCTTGGCTTCAATGGCGTCTGCCGGGTTCAGGATAACCATGCCCGGAATGGTTCTCATCAGGCCGATGTCTTCGTTGCACTGATGGGAGGCGCCATCTTCCCCTACCGAAATACCGGCGTGGGTGGCAGCAATTTTTACGTTCAGGTGCGGATAGCCAATAGAGTTGCGGATCTGCTCAAAGGCACGACCAGCAGCAAACATGGCAAAAGAGGATGCAAACACGGTATAACCGGTCAGGGAAAGACCGGCAGCTACACCCATCAGGTTGCCTTCTGCAATACCGGCATCATAAAAGCGATCCGGAAATTCTTTCTTAAATACGCAGGTCTGGGTTGCACCGGCAAGGTCAGCATCCAGAACTACAACGTTAGGGTTGATTTTGCCAAGTGCTACCAGCCCATCAGCATAACCAACGCGGGTTGCCTTCTTAATTACGTCTGCCATTGTGAAACCTCCTTATGCGTTCAGGGCTGCAATTGCAGCGTCTAATTCGTCCATTGCCTGCTGATACTGTTCGGCATTTGGTGCCTTGCCGTGCCAGCCAACCTGATTTTCCATGAAGGAAACGCCCTTGCCTTTTACGGTCTTGGCAATAATGGCGGTCGGCTTTCCTTTGCAGGCTTCGGCAGCAGTAAAGGCGGCGTCAATCTGGTCAAAATCATGACCGTCAATCTGAATAACGTTCCAGCCAAAGGCGGCAAACTTTTCATCAATCGGATACGGAGAGTTAACCTCTTCAATGGTACCGTCAATCTGCAGGTTGTTGTTGTCCACTACGGCAACCAGATTGTCCAGGCCCTTTGCGGCGGCAAACATGGCTGCTTCCCAAACCTGGCCTTCTTCAATTTCACCGTCTCCAAGAACAGCATAAACACGATAGTCTGCTTTCTTGCGCTTGGCACCTAAAGCCATGCCTACGGCAACGGAAATGCCCTGTCCAAGCGAGCCAGTGGACATGTCAATGCCCGGGGTTTTTCCAAGACTTGGGTGGCCCTGCAAATGAGAGTTCGGTTTCCGGAGGGTTTTAATATCTTCCACCGGGAAAAAGCCCTTTAAGGCCAAAGCTCCGTAAAGTGCAGGTGCGGTGTGACCCTTGGAGAGCACGAAACGATCCCGGTCTTCCATGGTCGGATTTTTCGGATCTACATGCAGCTTGTACATGTAAAGGTACGTAATGATGTCAGCAATGGACAGAGATCCGCCCGGGTGTCCGGAGGCAGCGTTGTAGGTGCCTTCAATGACACATTTTCTGACATTGGCCGCTGCAAGCTGCAGCTCCTTTTTAACTAATGCGTCCATAGTTTTTCCTCCTAACGAGTCATGCTTTTGCTTCTAAAGCATGTAATATCTTTGTGAAATATTCCGGAAGCGGGGCTTCCAGTTCTATATATTCCCCCGTTCTGGGGTGAATAAACCCGATTAAGCCTGCATGGAGACACTGACCATGCAATTCTTTTGGTGTGTTCTTAGGACCATACACCTGGTCTCCGGCCACCGGATGTCCAAGATAAGCCATATGCACACGAATTTGATGGGTACGGCCGGTTTCCAACCGGCATTTAATATAGGTAAAGCCCGGGTACCGTGCCAATACTTCATAATGAGTAATGGCGTCTTTACTGTTCTTATCCGTAACAGTCATTTTTTTACGGTCTTTTGGGCTTCTTCCAATGGGGGCATGGATGGTGCCGCTGTCTTCCCGGAGATTGCCGTGCACAACGGCGCGGTATTCTCTGGTAAAGGAGTGTTCTTTAATTTGTTCGGCCAGCTTCTGGTGGGCAAAATCATTTTTTGCCACAATCAGCAGTCCGGAGGTGTCTTTATCTATTCTGTGTACAATGCCCGGACGGAGCACGCCGTTAATGCCGGACAAGGAACCGTTACAGTGGTACAGCAGGGCATTTACCAGGGTGCCGTCCGGATTTCCGGGCGCAGGATGCACCACCATGCCCTTGGGCTTGTTGACCACCAATAAGTCATCATCTTCATACACAATATCCAAAGGAATATTCTGTGCTTCAGCCACCATCGGTTTCGGTTCCGGTACGGTGACCTGAATCTGGTCCCCGTTGCGGAGCCGGTAATTTTTTCCTACCGGGGTTCCGCCGACGGTAACAAGGCCTTCCTGCACCAGGCGCTGCGCGCCGGAGCGTGTCAGGTCTTCTACCAATTCCGTAACGGCAACATCAATCCGCATGCCTTCCTGCAGCGGCGGAACCGCGGCAGTCAAAACCTGATTACTCATGGTTTTCCTTCTCCTGCTTCTTTTGCTTTTCTTCTTTTATCATGTCAATCAGCAAAAGAAGAATCAGTAAAATGGCACCCACTGTAATGCAACAATCTGCCAAATTAAAAACCGCAAAATCAGTAAATAAGACTTCCACAAAATCTACAACATAGTGGCGGCACAAACGGTCTATTCCGTTTCCAAGGCCACCAGAAATAATCAGCAACAGAGCAAATTGCTTCCCACTGCCCAGATTTTTTTCCTTTACCAATACAACAATCAGGGCAGCACAAACAGCCAGCGTAAAAAAACCTAATAACCAGGAACGGCCTTCCAGCAAGCTGAAGGCCATACCCGTGTTTTCCACATAACGGAATTGCAAAATCCGCGGAAGAATGGTAATTACGGTTCCGTCAGCCAGATTCTGCAACACCAGATATTTTGTTAATTGATCTGCCAAAAGCAGGAAAGCTGCCAGAATAACAGATACAAAAATGGGCATGAATTAGTCCTCTTCGTCATCCAAATAGTCGTTAATATCGGAAACGTCATCCGCTTCTTCTGATTCTTCCGGTTCAGCTGGTGCTTCTTTGGTCTTCAGGTCAAAGAAAAAGCGTCTGACCGGTTTCTTAGCCGGTTGTGGAAGTGCTTCTTCCGGTTCTACTTCTTCCGGCTCTGGTTCTTCCTCAGCTTCTTCTGCCGAAACTTCGTCCGTTTCCGGAACGTCTTCCGAAATGTCTTCCGGAGCGTCTTCTGGGGCTTCCGTTAAAGTCTCTTCTGCAACAGGAGCTTCTTCCTTCTGTATATCCTCAAAGGTAATATTGATTTCCGGAATTTCTTCTGCTTCTGCTTTTGCCGCTTCTGCAAAGGCAGCCAGATCCGTATCATCTACTTCATCCTGATAGTCAGGTGCCATCTGCAGTAATTCCAACTGCATCTGATAGGTATCCATCAGCTTTTTCCGTACGGAAACTGCTTCTGCCTTTACTTCCTGCAGTTTTTTCTTTTCTGCTTTGGCTTCTTCCACAATGGAAGTAACCTGTTGGTTATATAATTCCTGAGCACGATGCATTAACTTGGCTGCGTTTTCCTTGGCCAGGGTTAAGGAACGTTCTACCGCGGCATTGGTTTTAGCCATAATCTGCTCGGCTTCAGTGTTTGCCTTGGTAATGATTTTTTCTGCTTCTTCCTGGGCATCCGTAATCAGATGAGAGGTTTGCTTATCCAGCGCTTCTTTGGTTGCCTGTGCCTGTTCCGTTGCGGAAGTAATCTTTTCAGTGGCGGTGCGTTCCGCTTCGGAAACAATGCTTTCCTTCAGCTTTTGTGCTTCCACCATAGCATTCCGAATACTTTCTTCTTCGGCTTTATAGTGGGAAATTTTATCCGCCAGCAAATTCAGCTTTTTAATCAGCTCTGCATTTTCACGGAACATCTGCTCATAGGATTTGTAGACTTCTTCCATAAAAGTATCTACGTCAGTTGCTTTATAGGCATTCCGGGCAACGGATTGGAAATCATAGTTCTTTAATTGCTTTGGGGTAAGCATGATAGGTTCTCCTTTGTACTAGGCTATGGGGTAGTAAGAAAAAAGGATGGGCACGCCGTCTGACGGAGTGCCCATATTGCTTGTTCTTTATTCCTGGAAAAACATTCCGTTGTTTTCAAGTTCGTCAAGCAGGTCACCGGAGACATTCACATTATACGGGGTAATAATGAAGGTACTGTTTGCAACCCGCTTTAACTGACCGGCATTGGCATAAGCAACACCGCTTAAGAAGTCAATCAGCCGACGGGCAACATCCCGGTTTGCGGATTCCAGATTCAACACAACAGTCCGTTTGGCGTTGAGGTGATCTGCAATGGCAGAGGCATCATCAAAACGTTCCGGCTTTGCCAGTACTACCTGTACGGTTTTGTTTGGCATGCCAACTACATTATTGTTGCTTTGAGCAGTGCTTCTGGGAGCCTGTACCGGGGCCGGATTCGGAACCTTTGCAGGGATATAATCCTGACCGTCGTCTTCATCATAATCTTCTTCGTAATCCAGATCCGGATCATCCGGTTCAAAGCCGGTGATTGCTTTCAATTTATCTACAAATTTTGCCATTGTGTTTTCCCTCCGGAAAGTAAGTTTTAGTGATAAGTGCGAGCGCCAAAAATTGCGGAACCAACCCGTACCAAATTGGCACCCTCAAGAATTGCCGGAACATAGTCGGCAGACATACCCATTGAAAGGATATTCATGTTTACATTATCCATTTTTTGCAACTTCATGTCAACATAGAGTTTCTGCATCTGCGCAAAATAAGCGCGTACTTCCGCCTCTGTCTGGCAAATGGGCGGGATAGCCATCAGGCCGTCAATCTGCACATTCGGCAACTCAGAAATTTCTGCAGCCAGGTCTTTTGCAGCGTCATAAGGGATCCCGGATTTGGATTCTTCCTGCCCAATATTAATTTCCAGGAGCACCTTCATGGTTAAACCATGCTTTACCGCCTGCTTGGAAATTTCCTTTGCCAATTTTACGCTGTCTACCGACTGAATGGCATCTACTTCTGTAATAATCTGCTTTACTTTGTTGGTTTGCAAATGGCCAATCAGCTGCAATTGCTTTCCTTCCAAGTGCAGTTCCGGCTTTTTGGCCAGAATTTCCTGCACATAGTTTTCCCCGATTAAATCAATGCCCTGTGCTAACGCATGGTTCACAAAATAGGCATCCACCGTTTTGGTAACTGCCATCAAATGAACTTCTTCCGGCGCGCGTCCACTTTTGACAGCCGCTTCCGCAACCTCATCCTGAATGCGTTTCAGGTTTTCAGTAATGGAGGCACAGCGCGCTTCCTGATACGCAGTTAACTCAGCTAATGATTTTTCCATCATAAAGATCCTTTCCTTCCAATATGATTTCATCATACAGGGAAACGTAGCCGCTTTCTTCGTGCACCTTACTCAGAACCCAGCCACTGTCGGAGTAGATGATATCTACTTTTTTAAACTTGCAGGTATTACCGGACTTCACATAGACACCCTTGTCTCCGTCATCATTGACCCGGATGGCTTTGGAATTAATCTTTAAACCTTCCAGGGTATCCATGACAATCTGCACTTCTTCCTTGCGGAGCTGTGCAACATCGGAGCTCATGTAATTGCTGCGGAAAATCAGCGCCGTTTTCTTGTCCTCGGCAGAAGCGTTAATGGCAACTACTTCGGCTGGAACGGAGCCAACGGAGCTATATGGCATTTGAATGGTAACCTTGCTGCCAACGGACAGATCCCCCACCTTATTGGTATCTGCTACGCAAACCAAGTACCAGTCAAAATCTTCAAACAATTTTCCGAAGGTATTGTCCGGCACGGAGGAGGCCTTTGTTTTTAACAGTTTTTGAATATCGTCTACGGTTAAGTCGGATACGGAGTCATAGTCCACGGCGGTTTCATAACCGTCCGTGCCGCTGACATAGTATCCGGAGGCGTCGGAACGGATCCGCGTGAAGCTGCCGTTTTGCTTGGTCAGCGCGGAATATTCCGACGTAATACCGGAAATAATGGAATCCAGTGCCAGATTTTCGCCGGTGGCAATCTGGCGGGTAATAATTTTATCCCGAACATCATAAATCTGGTCCGACAGATTGTCCAAATTACCGGAATCCACCGTGCTGACCAGGTCAATGACACTTTCCGAAATACTTTCGTTCATGCTGCTGACATTGACAGCGTAAGAGCCGTTTTGCGAGTTCAGCCGTTGGTACCGGGCCAGGTCTTCTTTTAAGCTAATCATGGTAGCGTACGTGGCAGCGTCACTTTCCTCCGTGAAGACGGCAGCCACTTCTTCGCCCTTGGATACTCTGGACCCATCCCCAAGAACGGAAATAATAGTACCGCTTCCGTCCGACTGCAGATAAGTTTCGTTACGTACCACAAAGGCGGTAGTATCTACAGAGTCACTGACGGTGTAATTATATGCCACTTCCGTAGAAAGGGTTGGAGATGCCACCAGATAAACCTGATATCCAAAGTAAGCAAGCGCCAGCAACGAAAGTAACAGAATTCCCGTTGTACGTTGTGCACGTTTGGGATTCTGCTTTTGCCGGGCAGCCTGACCCGCTCTTCGCTGTGTATTTTGACGCGTGCTCTGGCGGGGGTGTTGCTGTTTACCCATGATCAATCTCCTCTCTTCGGAATGGAATCATCAAAAATTCCAGAGTCTTGCACTAAAGCAATGGCATCCTGATACAGTGCTTCTGCAGAAGGGTACGTATCAATTTCCAGCCAGTGGACCGCCTGATTCCGACGGAACCACGTCAGCTGCCGTTTGGCGTAATTGCGGGTAACCTGTTTTAAGTGGTTTACACAGTCTTCCAGAGTAGCGGTTCCCTGTAAGTACGGAAGCAATTCTTTAATGCCAATTGCCTGCGCGGCGGTGTCTCCGTTGCCCTGCTCCAAAACAGTTTTTGCTTCGTCTAACAAGCCCTGTTCCAGCATCAGGTCTACTCTGCGGTTAATCCGGTCATATAAGAAGTTCCGGTCCTTTGCGGTTAAGCCAAGATAAAATGCTTTATAGGGTGACGGACAGTCATGGGACCGGGCGATTTGGTAACTCATGGTATGCCCGGTAGCTTCATAAATTTCCAAAGCACGGAGGACGCGGCCGGTATTGTGCTTATCCAGACGCGCCGCGGTTTCGGGATCTATCTCCTGGAGGCGTTCGTACAGCGGGTCAATTCCCTGCGTCTGCAACTGCTGTTGCAGGCGGGCACGGATTTGACCGGATTCGTCACCGTCCAGAAATTGTAGATTTTGAAGGAAGGCATCCAGATATTGTCCGGTGCCGCCTACCATTACCACATTTTTTCCGCGGCTGCGGATGTCCTGCACAATGCGCCCCGCGTCCTCCTGGTAGCGGGCTACACTGTACAAATCCGTTGGTTCTATGCAGCTGATCATGTGATGGGGTATTTGCGCTGTTTCTTCCGGCGTTGGCTTAGCCGTTGCCACATCCATGCCCTTATACAGCTGCATGGAATCAAAGGAGAGCACTTCCCCGTTGAAGGCCTTGGCAAGTTCCACGCCCAAGCCGGTTTTGCCGGAAGCGGTGGGCCCTACCACAGCCAGAATTGGAATGCGTTGTTCCATTAGTGTTTCTTCCTAACCTTTGTTTCGTTGCCCTGTTCGTCCACTAAATAGGTGTTGTTTAACTGGGCTTCCAGGTTATTGCGGATGGCCTGGATATATTCCGAGCGGAGCAGTGCCTGCTCCTGCCGTTCTTCGGCAGTCAGGCCCTCTTCCGTGCGGGACTTCCGCGCCAGTTCGTTAATGCGGTCAATTTTGGATTGCTCCATTAGGATATCTCCTTTAACGCAGCGGCGGTTAATGTGCTGCGGGTATTTTCAATTTTTTCTTCCATGACCTGGAACAACAGCTTTTCCAGGATTTGGCCGACCTGCGGGCCGGGCGGGCAGCCCAGCTTTTGCAGTTGGTTACCATCTAGGGCAAGGTCCCGGATGCGGTAGCAGTCTTTCCGCTCCAGTACTTCCTGTAACAGGCTCCGGAACAGCATTACGTCTGTGCCCTGCGCCTGATGAAAATCAGCCAGTAAGTTGCAGCACTCCGGGCCCAGTTGAAACAGCAGGATGCGGACCGCGGCCGCATTCTGCGGAAGTGGGTCCGTCCGGTGCTGCAGCAAAGCAAGCACCGCATCTTTTTCCGCATTGGACAAACGAAGGCGGCAAAGTGCCGCTTCCGGATCCATTGCGGAAGACAACAGCAAAGCCAGGCGCAAAGGGAACTGTTCCGGAGCCCGGTCTACTGTCCGTCCAAGTTCTTCCGTAATGCAAATTCCCGGGAGAGCAACGGCAAACAACCCGGCAAACTGCAAAAGCAGCCTGCCCGCTCCCGGCCCGTTCAGGAAAGAGTGTAGTTCTGCCGTAATCCGCTCCGCAGAAATATGGCAGAGTAACTCCTGATTGCGTTCTATGGCCGCAGCGGTTTCGGGTTCTACCTGAAAAGACAGAACAGAAGCAAATCGCACGGCACGGAGAAGACGAAGGGCATCCTCCTGAAAGCGCCGATCCGGATTGCCGACACAGCGAATCCGCCCGGCAACCAAATCCTCCTGCCCGCCAAACAAATCCACCAAACCGGTTTCCTTAGAATAGGCCATGGCATTTACGGTAAAATCCCGACGGGACAGATCTTCTGCCAGCTTGCCGGTAAACTGCACCTGATTGGGATGACGGTTATCTTCATAAGAGCCGTCTATCCGGAACGTGGTAACTTCTATGGTCTGGTGGTCTATTCGCACACCAATGGTGCCATGCTGCGCACCAATATCAAACAGCGGATAATCGGCAAACACGGTTTTCATTTGCTCCGGCAACGCCGAAGTGGTCAGATCCCAATCATGTGGTTGCTTTTGCAGTAAGGTATCCCGCACACATCCGCCGACGGCATAGGCTTCAAAGCCGGCCTGCCGCAGCGCGGAAAGCAGGGTCTGTACCGCAACAGGTACCTGTAATTCCATGGAATCCTCCTTTAATAGGATAGACCTTAAACTTAAGCTATACTTTGGACTACCTGACAATATTCCTCATACGTAATCAGCAAATTAATTATTTTCAGCAACTGCTTTCCGGTCATGCGCTCCGGCAAATCCAGCTTTTGCAGCAGCTGCCGCCGCTTTCCTTTACTGCCTGGGCCTCCGGAAAGACCATCTTTGTAAAAATCCACAGCCGTAATCTGTCTGCCCCGCTCCGCCGGGCTGGGTTCCGGATGCTCTGTAATTCCGGCACGTCGGAACGCCTCTATTAGGGCGGCATCCGGAATGCCCTCTACGCCCAGCTTTCCTTCGGCCCCGGGTTTTGCCTTGCGGCGTTCTTTTCCGTAAAGGTCCGGAATATAAACATTGGTAATCTGCTCTTGCGGCACGGCATTTCCTAAAAAATTCCGGATTAAAAATCCGGCGGAATCCGAGTCTGTCAGGACGATCAGTCCTCTGGTCTTTGCCAGTCGGCGTAACAATGCCTGCTTTTCTTTATCCTTAAAAATGCCGAAGCCATCCGTTTGCAGCACTGTGGCATCTATGATATTGGCAAGCTTAATGGCATCATACTTGCCTTCCACTACAATGACTTTTTCTGTCTTCAGCATGGGTTCTTCCCTGCCTCCCACAGTTCAATAAACAGCTGTTCAAACACCAGTTTGGAATCATCAAAGCGCGTTTTCAACTTGCGGTCTGCCCGTGCCAGAATGTCTAAGCAATTGCGCAAAGTGGACATGGAATAACGTCCGCAACGCCGATAGGCGTTCTTCATCCGGAACTCCTTTCCTTTATAGGATCCGGGAAACAGTTCCGCAACTTCCAAAGCCGTACGTCCAGCCTGTTTTCCTACCTTGGCGCGGTATAAGTCCACGTAACCGGAAACCATAGCGCCCAAGATCATGGTGGGGTCTGTTTTGGCATCAAACAGGATAGTCAGGGAACGGTAAGCGGCGTCAAAGTTTCCAGCCGCAATGGCATCGGCCATTTTAAAAGCCGTGGTTTCCAACGATTGTACAGCCATGGCCTCTATATGTTCCTTTCGCACCACTGCCCCGGCATAACTGCAAACCTTGCCAACTTCGTTCTGTAAATTTGCCATGTCTGTACCGACATATTCCAGGAAGTAGCGGGCCGTATTGCTGTCTATGGAGCTACCCCATTTTTTGCATTCTGAAACAATGAATTTTACCAGGTCATTGTCAGAACGGGTGGACAGCGTGCTGACAATGCCGGCCTTTTTGAAGGCATTCAGCAATTCTTTGGATTTGGCATTGGAACCAAACTCTGCAGTATCCTGCCAAAAGACAAGAACACAGGTGTCCGGTAAGTCAGACAGGATTTCCAGCAATTGCTTTTCTTCCGGGTCCGTTAGTTCTTTAAACGGGAAGTCATGAACAAAAACGCAGGTTCGGGGGCTCATGACAGGAAGCATTTCCACACAGTCGGCAATTTCCTGAACGGAGGTATCTTCCCCCCTCAATTGATGCACATTAAAGGCTTCCAGACCGGCCGGAACCACACGTTCCAACAGAAGGTTGGCATATTTTTGTTTCAGGTACTGCTCCGTACCCATAATTAAGTAAACCGGTTTGAACTGTTCCGTTTTAATGCTGTCCCACAAACGCTTTTCTTCACTCACCGGGTGCCACCTCCTTTTTGTGTATAAATTATAACGAACCGACCCTTCTATTTCAACAAATCATAACTAAGTGCAGCGCCAAAAAACAGGACTAAGCAAAGCAATCCAGTCAGGCGCGGCAGGGACCCCTTCTGCAGGGCCGGAATGCGGTCCTGCTTTGGCAAAGAATAGTGAAACAGCAGGGTCAGCGCCGCCAGTAAAAGGCAGCCTGACGCGGCTAATTGCAGGGATGGGCTGTCTATGGCAAGATAGCTGAATCGCCAGGAGGACAGAATCCGGCAGGAGAAGTTTACGTAGCGAACAATTTCCCCTGCCACCAGGAAACACAATGGGCTAAACAGTTGCAGCCCTGGGATTCCATTCAGAGCCGCGCCTACTCCGCCAAGGATAATGGCCGGAGAGGACACCCCGGTAATCAGCAGGTTACTAAGCGGAGAAACCAGGGAAATACTGCCGAAGGTCAGCATAACCACCGGCAAAGTGAATACAAACGTGCTGGCGGATAAAGCCAGGGTGCTGAGGAAGCGTTCTACCACTTTTCTGTCCCGGAATCGGCGATGCAGCTTTTTATATAAAATGGGATACACACTTAAAATTCCAAGCGTGGCAAAATAAGACAGCAGCAATCCGGAGTCTCCACCGGCAAAGGGATTGCCAATGCACAGCAGGAGTCCGGCAAAGCCCAGGGAATTTAAGGAGTCCACAGATAAGACAAAGGATTTGCCCAGGAAGAAGACCAAGAGCATTAAGCCGGCACGGATTCCGCTTTTGGAAAATCCGGTCAGCGCCATAAAGAAAACGGTGAATGCAATACCGCCCCAGCAGGAAAGCCGTTTGCCTAGGCCGGCTTTCAGGAGACTGCGGTACAGTAGCATGGACCATAAAGAGGTATGAAAGCCGGAAACGGCAAACAGGTGTAATATGCCGGAGCGGCGAAACCATTCCTGCTGTTCCTCTGTAATCAGGGTTTTGTCTCCCAGCAACATGCCGTCCAATACACCGGCTAATTCTTCCGGCAGATACCGACTGACACCGGCTAACAAATATTGCCGAAACTGTTCTATCCTGTCCTGCACCGTTTTCTGCTCCTGCGGAGCAGGCGTGACACTGACCGCGTCATAACAAAAGACACTGATATACGTGCCGGTGGAACGGTAATAGCGCTGAAAGTCAGGGTCTCCTTCTCCTAATTCATACACTTTTCCGCGAAAGGAAACCTGGTCTCCGCGCTTAGGCACATATGTTTTGGAAATTAATTGTACCTTGGTTCCATTCCAATCCACCGTGCAGCGATGGTTACCGGAGGAAGAATCTTTCAGCACTGCTGTTACCGTTCCGCTGACTTGCTGTCGGGTACCGGCCAAAGCCAGTGTTGGTTCCAACACCAACTGCGTTTTTGCCAGAAATAAACTGCAGGCCAAAATGCAGGAAAGTAATACAGCGGGAACAATGCCTGTCTTTTTGTGGCGGAGCAGGCAAACCAGCTCCGCCGCCAAAAGACAGGCGGCAGCAATCAGTAATCCAAGCGCAAAAGCTTTGCCGGTCAGCGCCAGCAGCCATAACGTCCATAAATAAGCCGTACCAATATAGAAAAAAGGCCGATCCATGTCATCACCTCAAGCCCAGTTTCCCTTATTTTTTTAAATTCCGCAAAAAAGAAAGTACCGCCGGTTCCTCTGTAGGAACCAACGGTACTTTTGCCTTTATAAGTGGTTTTTAGCCTGGAGGCCAGGTCATATCCCGTCCGCCAAGAATGTGGAAGTGCAGGTGCGGTACAGTCTGCTGACCCTGTTCACCAATGTTGGAAATAACACGGTATCCCTTGTCCAATCCATCCTCTGCGGCAAGCTCCGGAATAATTTCAAAGATATGGGCCACAATGGCACTGTTTTCCGGGGTAATGGCATCTACCGAAGGAATGTGTTCTTTCGGGATAACCAGAATGTGAGTTGGTGCCTGCGGGTTAATATCCCGAAAAGCAAAGATCTGTTCGTCTTCGTACACTTTGGTACTTGGGATTTCTCCGGCAACAATTTTGCAAAACAGACAATCCATGGAACTCCTCCTTTTCTAAAATAACTTTATCTACAACAATTATGAATAACCTTAACAATAGAATTAACAGCGTTTACCACGCAGAAGTTAACCCAACAGGTCTTTTACAATACCCTCAGCGGCCGCCAGCGCCTCTTCTACCTTGGACGCATCTTTGCCGCCGGCCATGGCGCTGTCCGGACGGCCACCGCCGTTTCCGCCGGCAATGGCAGCTACCGCTTTAACAATCTTGCCTGCGTGGGCGCCGGCCTGAACGGCCTCCGGTCCACAGGCACAGGCAAAGCTAACTTTGCCGTCTGCCACGGAAGCCAGGATGGCTACCGTGTTGGGGCCGGCTTCTTTGGCGCTGTCGGCCATCTGGCGGAGCTCCCCGCCGCCGACATTTTCCACCTGATTACAAATCAGCTTAACCGGACCCAGGTCTATGGCATTTTGTGCCATACCTTCTGCCTGTAAGGCGGCCAGCTCCGCCTGCAGCGCTTCTACCTGTTTTTGTGCATCCTTCAGATGCTGGGCCAGCTGCGCTGCTTTGGTATCCAGTTCGGTTACCGTATTCAGCTTCAGTGCTGCTGCCGCTTTCTGCAGCAGTGCATTGTTTTCTGCAATGTAATTCATAACACCGGTACCGGTAACGGCTTCAATCCGGCGTACCCCTGCAGCAACAGAAGATTCGGACAAAATCTTAAACAGACCCAGTCTGCCGGTGTTGTCCACATGGGTACCGCCACAGAATTCTACGGAGAAGTCTCCGGCTTTAACAACGCGAACACGGTCACCGTATTTTTCTCCGAACAACGCCATGGCGCCCATCTTCTTGGCTTCTTCAATTGGCATTTCCTGCATAGTAACCGGAATGCCGTCCAGAATAATCTGATTGACCAGATCTTCCGTCTTTTGCAATTCTTCCGCGGTCATGGCAGAGAAATGCGTAAAGTCAAAGCGGAGTACGTTGGCATCTACATAAGAACCAGCCTGCTCTACATGGGTACCAAGGACACGGCGCAAGGCAGCCTGGAGCAGATGTGCGCCGGTGTGGTTCCGCATGGTGGCTTTCCGCAACGTTTCATCCACTGCTGCATGAGCGGTAGCACCCACGGAAAGAGCTCCTTCTTCTACGTTACCAAAATGCAAATAAACTGCATTTCCGGTTTTCTTTGTATCCTGTACAGCAAAGCGGAAGCCATCTCCGGAAACCAGGCCGGTATCTCCGACCTGTCCGCCGCTTTCCGCATAAAAAGCAGTCTGATCCAATACCAAAGCAATCTGGTCTCCGGCAACAGCGTTGTCTACCAGCTGGCCATCTTTTACAATGGCCAATACTTTGGCATCTGTTGCAAAAGAGTCATAGCCGACAAAGACGGTCTTCGGAAGGTCTTGGGTCGGATCTCCGGCGCCCTTCCATGCTTCTGCCACATTCTTTTTGGCCGCGTCATCCTTGGCCTTTTGCTTGGCTTCTTTTACCAGTTCCAAATAACGGTCTTCGTCTACCGTCATGCCCTTTTCATCCAGCATTTCTTTAGTCAGGTCAATGGGGAAGCCGAAGGTATCTGCCAGTTTAAAGGCATCTTCTCCGGAAAGCACTTTGGAATCCGAGTTTTTAATAATATCTTCCAGAATCTGGGTTCCGGCATCTATGGTCTTATTGAAGGAAGCTTCTTCTGCCTGAATAACATTCTTAATGAAGTCCTGCTTTTCCAGCAGATTCGGATACGCATCCTTGTTTTCAGAAATAACTACGTCTGCCACTTCTGTTAAGAACGGATGGTCAATGCCAAGCAAACGGCCATGACGTGCCGCTCTGCGCAGCAGACGGCGCAGTACGTATCCGCGGCCTTCGTTGGACGGCATAACCCCGTCTCCAATCAGGAAGGTAACGGACCTGGCATGGTCCGTAATGACACGTAAGGAAATGTCATTCTTTTCTGTGGTCTTATGATATTCCACGCCGGAAATTTCCGACACTTTTTTCATGATGTTTCGGACGGTATCTACTTCAAACAGGTTGCCTACCCCCTGCATGACGCAGGCCAGCCGTTCCAGGCCCATGCCGGTGTCAATGTTCGGGTGTTCCAACGGCGTGTAATTTCCTTTGCCGTCCCCTTCAAACTGGGTAAACACGTTGTTCCAGATTTCCATGTAGCGGTCACATTCACAGCCCACCTTGCAATCCGGTTTGCCGCAGCCGTGTTCCGGGCCGCGGTCAAAGTAGATTTCCGAGCAGGGGCCGCACGGGCCTTCGCCATGTTCCCAGAAGTTGTCGGCCTTGCCCAGACGCACAATGTGATCCATGGGAACGCCAACTTCTTTATTCCAAATTTCTACCGCTTCATCGTCATTCTCATAAACAGAGCAATACAGGCGCTCCGCCGGAATTTCCAGTTCTTTGGTCAGGAATTCCCAGGCCCAGGGAATGGCTTCGTGTTTGAAATAATCTCCAAAAGAGAAGTTGCCCAGCATTTCAAAATAGGTACCGTGGCGGTCGGTATGCCCTACCTCGTCAATATCCGGGGTACGGATGCACTTTTGGCAGGTAGTAACCCGCGTTTTCGGCGGTGTAACTTCTCCGGTAAAATATTTTTTCATTGGTGCCATACCGGAGTTAATCAAAAGCAGGCTCTTGTCTCCTTGCGGCACAAGCGAGAAACTGTCCAGACGCAAATGGTCCTTTCCTTCATAAAAGCGAAGGAAGCGTTCCCGCAGTTCATTCAGTCCTGTCCATTCCATGAACCAGTCTCCTTACTGTGACGTAATTTCTAAAAGATTCGCAAAACATTTTACTCTCTGCCCTTTTTAAAGTCAACGAAACAGGCAGAGAGTAGCGGTATTTTCAATCTTATTGTAATTCCTTTAAACAGCGTGCTAACGCATCTTTCCAATCCGGCAGGCGATGGAATCCTGAACGGTCCAAAGAGTCCTTTGCCAATACCGAGTTGTGTGGCCTTGCGGCCCGTGCTCCGTAAGCATCTGAGCTGATGGGTAATATGCGCAGCTGCTTTCCGGCTTGCCGGACAATTTCTTCGGCAAATTCAAAAAAGCTGCACTGGCCTTCATTGGTGGCGTGATAAAATCCGTATTCTTCTGTCTGAATCATTTCCAGCAGGAGCACGGCCAGGTCCGGCGCGTACGTCGGGGAACCAATTTGATCCGTAACCACACTGATTTCTTCTTTGGTATCTGCCAGGCGCAAAATGGTTTTGACAAAGTTGTTGCCGTGGGCGCTGAAGACCCAGGACGTGCGAACAATAAAGAAGCGGTCAGAGCAAGCCTCTACTACTAACTCGCCAAGGTATTTGGTTTCCCCATATACATTCAGCGGATGGCATTCATCCACGTTGTCATATGGGAGGTCCAAGCCGCCGTCAAATACGTAATCTGTGCTGACGTACAGGATTTTGGCACCCAGCCGGTCAGCGCATTCCGCCAAGACCTTGGTGGATTCCGCATTGACTGCCCGTGCCACTTTGGGCTCCTCTTCCGCCTGGTCCACTGCCGTGTAGGCCGCACAGTGGAGAATGGCGTCCGGGGCCGCATTCATTACGGCCTGTTTCAAGGCTTCCTTATCCTGCAAATCCAGTTCCGCCCGTGTAGGGGCAATGACTTCATGACCTGCAGCAAGGCACACCTTTTTTACTTCCTGTCCAAGCTGTCCGGTAACTCCGGTAAGAAAAACTTTCATGTCTACCTCAAAAATCTAAATTCAGATCCTTCAGGAAAGGCGCATTGGCATCTTTTTCCGAAAGGATGGGGTCCGTGATGCCCCAGTCTACGCAGATATCGGGGTCATCAAAGCGAATGCCTCCGTCACACTCCGGAGCGTAAAACGCATCACATTTATACATGATTTCCACGTTGTCCGTCAGGGTAACAAAGCCGTGGGCAAAGCCCTTGGGAATGAAAAGCTGTTTTTTATTATCAGCCGTCAGCTCTACCGCCACCCATTGTTTGTAGGTGGGGCTGGCCTTTCGCAGATCCACGGCCACGTCCAGAATGGCACCTTGGAGACAGGTCAGTAATTTAGCCTGTGTGTAGGGTGCACGCTGGAAGTGCAATCCGCGGATAATTCCTTTTTTAGCAGAGAAGGACCGGTTGTCCTGTACAAAGTCTGCCGTAATGCCGTACTCTTTCAGGTCACGGGCGGAATAGGTTTCCATAAACCAGCCGCGGTTATCCCCGAACAGCTTCGGCGTAACAATTTTTACGTCCGGTATTTTGGTTTCTTCAACGGTAATCAATTAAAAGTTCCCCCTGTCTTTGCCCCAAACCGGACGTTCACCCAGTTTGCCGCCGTACAGGACTTTGCCTTCTGCTACGCGGCGCAGGTGATCTCCGTAAATAGACTTGCCGTACAGTTCTGCGGAAGCCATCAACTGCTCCTTGGTAATCCAGTTCATGTTATAGGCAATTTCTTCCGGTGCGGAAATAATAATTCCTTGGCGGGTTTCAATGGTGCGGATAAAGTCTGCACAGTCAATCAGGGCGTCTACAGTGCCGGTATCCATCCAGGAAAAGCCACGGCCCATCAGCTTGACTTCCAAGTCCCCGGCTTCCAGGTACATGGTATTCAAATCCGTAATTTCCAGTTCTCCGCGCGGAGACGGTTGAATCTGTTTGGCAAAATCCACTACCCGGTTGTCATAAAAGTACAAACCGGTAACGGCAATATTGGACTTCGGATGCTCCGGTTTTTCCTCTATGGAAATAACATGACCGTCCTCATCAAATTCCACTACACCGAAGGCCTGTGGATTTTCTACAAAGTATCCAAATACGGTGGCTTTGGACTGTTCCGCCATGGCTGCTGCAGCTGCCTGTCGGAGCAGATAGCCCAGACCGGAGCCGTAGAAAATGTTGTCTCCCAGTACCATGGCCACACTGTCACCGTCAATGAAGTCTTCCCCAATCAGGAAGGCTTCCGCCAATCCGTTCGGATTTTCCTGCACGGCGTAGGACAGCTCCAGTCCGAAATTGGAACCGTTGCCCAGCAAATCTTCAAAGCGGGTAATATCCGTTGGCGTGGAAATAATCAGAATTTCCCGAATGCCGGCCAGCATGAGCATGGACAGCGGATAAAAGATCATCGGTTTATCATAAACCGGCAGTAACTGTTTAGAAGTTACCTTGGTCAGCGGATACAGTCGGGTACCGGAACCGCCGGCCAGAACAATGCCTTTCATATTGCTCCTCCAAATATGATTCATTTCCAGGGTATAAGCATTTTCAATATACTCTTATTTGCCGTTTTCGTCAAAAAAGATTATACTGTGCTTGCGTGCAAAGACGGTGCAGGCAGGGTTCCACTTGGGCCCTGCAACAGAATCTGCTTTCATTTGAAAGGAGCCTGAAATATGAAAACAATTGCAATTCTGGGCGGTGGTGCTTCCGGTCTTGCGGCAGCGGTTACGCTTGCCCGTGAACTTCCGGATACAACCGTCCTTCTTTATGAAAAAAATGCGGAACCCGGCCGCAAGCTGCTGGCCACCGGAAACGGGCGCTGTAACCTGAGCAATCAGGACATTCGTCCGTCTGATTTCCATGGCGATTCAGCCTTAATCTCTCTTTTAACAGAATCCTTTGGCACGGAAGATTGCCTGGCCTTCTTCCGCAGTTTAGGCTTATCCACGTTGGCGGAAGAAGGCCGCCTTTACCCCAGGACCATGGCAGCCGCCACTGTGCGGGATGTACTGTGGGCCGAGGTACGCCGACTGGGAGTGATTGTGAAATGCAATACCCCCGTGGAAACCCTTACCAAAACAGAAACTGGCTTTTTAATTAACGGCACGGAGGCCGCTGACATGGTCCTACTGGCTGTAGGCGGCAAGGCCGGCTCTAAGTTTGGCACTGACGGAGAAGGATATAAACTGGTAAAAACGCTCGGCTTAACCTATCAGCCGATTTCTCCGGCCCTGGTACAAATGAAAATTCGGGAAGACATCAGTGCGCTGCACGGACTGCGTGTCCGTGCAGGCATTACCTTAAAGGACCACAAGGGCAAAGCCTATGGCCGGGAAACCGGCGAATTACAATTTGCCGGTGACACCCTGTCCGGCATTGCCGCCATGCAGCTGTCCGGGACAGCCGCCGTTCTGGCAAAGACGGCATGGCCCACGGTCCATTTGGACTTCTGTCCGGAATGGACCGCGGCGGACGTGCTGTCCTTTTTGCAGGAACGGCGCACAGCGGCAGACCACTCTGCCGACAAACCGCAGGAAACCGGACACAGCTTATACCAGGGCTTCCTGCACAACAAACTCATTCCCGTGCTGTTCCGGTTTTGCGACCTGTCGGCAGAGGCCCCTGCCTCTTCCCTGTCGGATCCGGAGCTGACTCGCCTGGCAGAAGCGGTAAAAGATTTTCCTCTGACCGTGCTTGGCACTAAATCCTATAAAGACGCCCAGGTAACCCACGGCGGCGTTGGTGCAGACCAGTTAAAGCCGGATTCCCTGGAATGTAAAACCATCCCCGGCTTATATTTTGCCGGTGAATTATTAAACGTAGACGGCCTCTGCGGCGGGTACAACCTGCACTTTGCCTGGGGAACCGGAATTTATGCTGCAAAGGAGATTATCCGTGCTCAGAATCAATGAAATCAAACTTCCTTTGGATGCCCCACAGGAAGAACTGAAACTGGCCGCCGCCAAAGTCATAAAAATTAAACCGGAAGACATTCAGGAGCTGTCCATTTACCGGCGTTCCATTGACTCCCGCCACAAAGACAATATTCAGTTCGTCTACGCCGTAGACGTCATTACCACTGCAGATGAACAGCGCATTTTAAAGCGTTGTGACAAACGTCGGGTACAACAAACCGAAGTTTACGAATACGAAATGGTGGAAAACAAACACCAGTCTGCCCTTCGCCCGGTCATTATCGGCTTTGGTCCGGCGGGCATGTTCTGCGCACTTATGCTGGCACGTGCCGGTCTCCGCCCCATTGTCCTAGAGCGTGGCCATGATGTAGACACCCGTACCAAAGACGTGCAGAAATTCTGGTCGGAAAGCCAGTTAAATCCGCAGTCCAACATCCAGTTCGGCGAAGGCGGAGCCGGTACATTTTCCGACGGCAAGCTGACCACCGGCATCAAAGACCGGCGCCAGCGCAAAGTCTTTGCAGACTTTGTCAGCTTTGGTGCACCGGATACCATTCTTTACAGTAATTATCCCCATATTGGAACCGACCACCTGGTTCTGGTGGTCAAAAATATCCGGGAAGAAATTAAACGCCTTGGCGGAGATGTCCTGTTCGGCTCCCGCCTGACAGACCTGATTATTTACAATTATTACATTCAGGGCGTCACCTATGAAACGGAAGACGGCACCACACACGACCTGGAAACAGACACCGTAGTACTGGCGCTGGGCCACTCCGCCAGGGACACAGTGGAAATGCTTTATCAAAAAGGCTTAACCATGATTCGCAAGCCCTTCTCCGTCGGCGCCCGCATTGAACACCCACGGGAATTTATAGACAAAGCCCAGTACGGTTCCTTTGCCGGACACCCGGCTCTTGGCGCCGCCAATTACAAAATGGCCTTTCACGGTGCCCATGAACGCGGATGCTACACCTTCTGTATGTGTCCGGGCGGAACCGTTGTCAACGCCGCCTCGGAAGAAGGCGGGATCTGCGTCAACGGCATGAGCACGTATGCCAGAGATCAGGAAAATTCCAACTCTGCTCTTTTAGTCAATGTCAATCCGGAAGACCTGGACGGAGACCACCCACTGGAAGGCTTTGCCTTCCAACGCCAGTTGGAGCAAACCGCTTTTGCCCTCGGCGGCGGAGACTACACAGCACCGGCACAGCTGGTTGGGGACTTCTTAAAAGACCAGCCCAGCACCCACTTCGGAGCAGTTCACCCCAGCTGCCCTACCGGCACTGCCCCCGCAGACCTGCGTGCCGTCCTGCCCAAGAAGGTAACCGATACCATGGCTGAAGGCATAGTTCTGATGGACGGAAAACTGCATGGCTTTGCCATGCCAGAAGCAGTCTTAACCGGGCCGGAGGCTCGCTCCTCCTCGCCGGTTCGCATACTTCGTGATGACTTTTATCAGTGTTACTTACAAAAGGAACCGCTCGGCGGGGTCTACCCCTGCGGGGAAGGTGCCGGATATGCCGGTGGAATTGTGTCCGCCGCCGTGGACGGCATCCGCACCGCGGAAGCCATCCTGGCCGACGAACACGCCTTTTAAAAGGCGGAAGCAAAATGCGCTACTACCTTGCCACTTCCATTTTCATGCCGCTGACCCTT
>CAVCCW010000017.1:0-35182 GCA_963600825.1 Bacteroidaceae bacterium
CCATGATAAAATGTGCTGCCGGCTGGGCTGTTGGTAGAGAAAAAGGGTGGTGGTTGGCCAATTTTTGGCTTTCCACCATGACGAAATGTGCTGCCGGCTGGGCTGTTGGTAGAGAAAAAGGGTGGTGGTTGGCCGATTTTTGGCTTACCACCATGACAAAATGTGCTGCCGGCTGGGCTGTTGGTAGAGAAAAAAGGTGGTGGTTGGCCAATTTTTGGCTTACCACCATGATAAAATGCGCTGTTGGCTGGTCCGTGAACGAAGAAAGGGTGACTGAACATGGATATTCTGGGGTGTGGTCATCACAAACAGGTCTGCAAAAGTTCCCTTGAGAAATCAAGGGGACTTTTACTGTGAACATGTATGCCGCTTTGGAAAACAGCAAAAACCTAACCTAGGCAGAAGACAGTGTCACCATCCGCTCAGCACGGACAGAACAAAACAAAGAAGACCTTGCTGCCCTGGCGATGGAGCTTTCTAACTAAGAAAACGTAGTGAATCACATAAAAAAGACCCGGAAAAGCAATTTAACTCTTGCTTTTCCGGTGGCTTTCCCTTATAATAAATCTCGCGCTTAAGAGCGCATTCATTTGACCGTATGGAGAGTTGTCCGAGCTGGTCGAAGGAGCACGATTGGAAATCGTGTAAACCGTTACAGCGGTTTCGAGGGTTCGAATCCCTTGCTCTCCGCCATAAATCCACCGTAATTTTATTACGGTGGATTTTTTCTTGGGAGGAACCTTACGTTGGAAACAAAACTAGAAGAGAAAACAAAATTTGTGTGTCGGGGAGAATTGGCGCTGTTACTGGCTGTTGTTATTAACAGCTTTGGCGTAGTACTGATGCTGTACTCCGGCTCCGGTATTTCGGCAATTTCCAGTGTGCCATTTGCTTTCTCAGAAGTGTTGCCTGTGTTATCTTTGGGTACCTGGACCTATTTGTTCCAGGGCATATTAGTTATCAGCTTAATGATTTTGCGCCGCCGTTTTGTGGTGCAGTATCTTGGCAGCTTTGTGGTAGGCTTTGTCTTTGGAGAACTGCTGGATGCCCATGAAATGTGGATTACCGTTCTGCCAACTGCCATAGGCTGGCGCATTCTGTATTTTGTCATCAGTTACCTGCTGATCTGCTTTGGAATTGCCCTTTCTAACCGTTGCAAGCTGCCGATTATTCCAACAGACCTGTTTCCACGGGAGTTATCAGAAATTACCGGTGCGGGTTATTCCAAGGTTAAGATTGTCTTTGACGTAACCTGCCTGGCTGTTACAGCCATTATGACACTTGTCTTCCTGAAGCACTTAGACGGACTGGGCATTGGTACCATCCTGGCAGCATTTACCATGGGTAAAGTGGTTGGACTGATGGGAAATCAGATGGATCAGAAATTACAATTTGTTTCGTTTTTGTCACAGCGGCAGAAGGGATAGAACAACATGACGAAAATATTATTCATCTGCCACGGCAATATTTGCCGCAGTCCAATGGCAGAGTTTGTTATGAAAGATTTGGTAAAGAAAGCCGGGATGGCGGACCAGTTCCGGATTGCCTCTGCTGCTACCAGCACAGAAGAAATTGGCAATCCGGTGTATCCGCCAGCCCGGCGCAAATTAGCAGAGCATGGTATTTCGTGTGACGGTCATGCAGCGCGGCAGCTGACTCGCCAGGATTATGATGCCTATGATTATTTAATTGGCATGGACAGCGCCAATTTCCGCAATATGAACCGTATTTGCGGAGGGGATAGGGACGGCAAAATTTCTTTGCTGATGGACCACACCAGTCGACCTGGCAGCGTGGCGGATCCCTGGTACTCCGGAGACTTTGAAGCCACTTGGCAGGACGTACTGGAAGGCTGCCAGTGCCTTTTAAAAGAGCTGACCGTGGATAAACAGAATAATAACAAAAGTAATTAATCGTGTAATAAGGCCCCCGCGGCCAGATAGGCAAAGGAAGCCGGAAGGTCAAAGCCACAGTTGTGGTAGCCTGGGAAATACAGGAGTGGCGCGGAAATCTGTTCCGCTAAGTCCAGGCCTTCCCGGTAAAGGAAGGTGTCTTTTCCGAGCTCATTGACGGACAGAACAATGGGTGCTTTCTTGAGAGCATCCAGATTTGGCTGGTACCGTTGCAAAGACGGCAAGTCATAGCGGAAGAAGGTTTCCGCGTCCGGAACAATGTTTTGTACTTCCTCTTTCGTTGCCGCTCTGGCCCGGGGGTCCGGCTTGCTGAAGAACGGAATTACCAGCTGCAGAGCAGCAGGTAATTTGCCTTCTTCTGCAAGCGGCATGGCCTTCTGGAACGCTTGATGCATTTCCGGATCCCTGGCTTCAGAAAGGTCCCAAGCAGGTTCGTTTAACAGCAGCTTCTTAATTTGTTCCGGGTGCTGGCTTGCCAATTCCATGGCAATTACACCGCCGTAGCTGTGCCCGACCACGTAAGCAGGCTGGCTGCTGAAGTGGGCCAGGAGAGCGGAGGCATCTTTGGCATGCGTGGTAATTGCATCGCCCGTGTCAAGGGTTCCGCTGTAGACGTGCCCGCGGCGATTATAACAAATGACATGAAACCACTGAGACAGGATTTCTGCCGTGTCTTTGTAAAAATCGGAGTCCGTGCAGGACCCGTGAATCAGCAGAAGCAGCGGACCGGAACCGGATTCCCTGCCGTATAGTTTTGTGCCATCAAAGCTGGTAAAAGTAAATTCCTGATAATACATAAATTGGCCTCCCATTACTGAATACCGCTTGATTATAGCACAGTTTCTCCTGCGGGGTGCTTGGAAGAAACCGGAAAGTATGATAAAATAAAACCAGTCCGAAGAGAAACCCAATGAAAATATTGAGCCACTCTTGCGGACTTTTTATTTTATGTCCAAACCGTTTTACAAGGGGAGAAAGCAGTGCGGACAGGAAGGATGGTGAAGGAGTGAATCAGAAATTAAAAGAAAAATTGATTGAATCTGTTTCTGCCGTTTTGCCGATTACAGGAATTGTTCTTTTAATCAGTGTGTTTCTGGTGCCGATTGACCTTGGTATCTTTGGCCTGTTCTTAACCGGAGCCGCCATGCTGATTATAGGTATGGGCTTTTTCCAGCTTGGTGCAGAAATGGCAATGATTCCGCTGGGAGAAGGAATCGGTGTTCAAATTGCCAAACGGAAGAGAGTTTTAGTGGCCCTGGTGACAGGGTTCCTTATGGGTGTTATTATCACGGTATCGGAGCCGGATTTGCAGGTGCTTGCCAGTCAGGTGCCATCCATCCCGAACCTTGTTCTTATAATTACAGTGGCTGTTGGGGTCGGTCTGTTTTTGGCCCTGGCCATTGTACGGATTCGCTATCGGATCAGCTTGTCTGTTTTGCTTATTGTTTTATACGCCATTATTATTGTGGTGTCCTGGCTTGTTCCCAAAGAATTCCTGGCGGTAGCCTTTGACTCCGGCGGGGTAACTACAGGACCTATGACTGTCCCGTTTATTATGGCCCTTGGCATTGGACTTACCTCCATGCACAGTGACAAAAACGCCTCCGGAGACAGCTTCGGACTGGTTGCACTCTCCAGCGTTGGGCCTATCCTGGCGGTCATGATTTTAGGCTGCTTCTTCCATCCAACGGATACTGCGTATTCCTTAACGGATGTGGAGTCGGCCATTACCACGCGCGATGTAGCCCGTATCTTTGCCGAAGGTCTTCCTTCCTACGCAGAAGAAGTTTTTGTTTCTCTTCTGCCTATTATTCTTATGTGCATTGTCTTCCAGGTGGCCACTCACCGTTTCCACGGACGGCAATTGAAACGGATTATTGTCGGCCTTCTTTATACTTATGTGGGCCTTGTTCTGTTCCTTTGCGGCGCCAATGTCGGCTTTGCTCCGGTAGGTGCGTATCTTGGAAAGGCACTAGCTTCGTCTGCCTTCCGCTGGCTGCTGATTCCAATTGGTATGTTGATTGGTTACTTTATTGTAAAAGCAGAACCCGCCATTCAGGTTTTAAACCATCAGGTGGACAGCATTACCAACGGTGCCGTCTCTGTTAAAATGATGAACCTTTGCATGTCCATTGGTGTTTCTGTCAGCGTAGGACTGGCCATGACACGGGTTCTGACCGGAATTTCCATTCAGTGGTTTGTTATTCCGGGTTACGTAATTGCATTAATTCTGTCCCGCTTTGTGCCGGACATTTTTGTGGGAATTGCTTTTGACTCCGGCGGAGTTGCCAGCGGGCCAATGGCTTCCACGTTTTTACTTCCGCTCAGCATCGGTGTTTGTGAAGCCCTCGGCGGAAACCTGATGACGGATGCCTTCGGCGTAGTTGCCCTGGTTGCACTAACACCGCTGATTGCCATTCAGTTAATGGGTCTTGTTTACAAATTCAAACTGTCCAAGAAGAAAAAGCCAACCGTTCTTGCGCTTGCAGAGGACAGTGACCTGATTGTTGATTTGGAGGAGAGTGAACCAAATGGATAAGGAAAAGAAATTGTCCTTTCGGTTGTTACTACTGATTTCTACCCCGAAGCTTGCGGAAAAGGCAACGCATTTACTTCAAAAAGACAATTTGCCGTTGCAGTACCGTTTTTGTGCAGAAGGAACCGCGTCCGATGAAGTCATGGACATGTTGGGACTGGGTGGTACCGATAAAAGCATTTTAATGACCATGCTGCGCAAGGACCAGGCTTCTGTTTTAATGAAGCAGCTCCATTCAGAATTGAAACTGGATACCGTAAACAGCGGCATTGCGTTTACGATTCCAATGAACGGGGTAAATAATTTAATTTTGCGGTTATTATCTTCTCAAACAGAAGGGGCTGCATCGCCCTTGAACGAACGAAAGGAAGAAGAATCCATGGTGGAAAAATATACCTTAATCCTGGCTGTAGTAAATAGCGGATTCAGCGGTGACGTAATGGAAGCGGTGCAGGCAGCCGGCGCGAAAGGTGGCACGGTTATTCGCAGCCGCAGCATTGGAAATGATGAAAACGAAACGGATCTTTGGGGCCTTTGTGCGCAGGAAGAAAAGGAAATTGTCCTGATTCTTGCAGAATCGGAAGATAAGGTAGCCCTGATGAATTGCATTGGGGAGCACTGCGGTATGCATAGTCAGGCACAGGGAATTGTCATGTCTGTGCCGGTGGATACCGCCATCGGTTTATGATCCCGAAAGCACATTGAATACCAATATTTCTTGCTCTTAACCACAAGATATGGTATCTTGAAAAGGAACTATATTTTGTGAAAAGGGGTAGCCGTATGAAATGTCCATTTTGCGGATGTGAAGACAGCAAGGTAATTGATTCTCGCCCAACAGACGAAGGAGAGCGTATTCGCCGTCGTCGGGAATGTACTGCCTGCGGGAAGCGTTTTACCACCTATGAAATTATTGAAACTGTACCACTGATTGTGGTTAAGAAGGATAATTCCCGGGAACAGTTTGACCGCAACAAGTTGTATAACGGCATTCTGCGTTCCTGTGAAAAACGTCCGGTTTCCGTGGATCAGATTGAACGGATGGTAGACGAAATTGAGACCACCATTCAAAATTCCCTGGAAAAGGAAGTTACCTCCAAAAAGATTGGAGAACTGACCATGGACAAGCTGAAGGAAATTGACGAAGTGGCTTATGTCCGCTTTGCGTCTGTGTATCGTCAGTTTAAAGATATCAATACATTCGTGGAAGAAGTTTCCAAGCTGCTGCAGGAAAAATAACACAAAAACGGGCCGGTTGTACGTTGAATACAACCGGCTTTTTGGTTAGAATGGAGTTTATCCAAAAAGGAATTCTAAAAAAAGAAATCTTTAATAAGTGGGGGACAGAAATGAAATCAAGTGTAAAATGGCCAACCAAGGAAGTCAAAAATCTTGGTGAAGAGGTCAATTTGGAACGGGTTTGTGACCATCTTTCCCATGCCATCCAATTCAAAACCATTTCCAGAGTCAATGAAGATGACGTAGACTGGAACGAATTTGAAAAATTCCATGCGTATTTGGAACAGGCCTATCCGTTGGTTCATCAGAACCTGGAGCTGACTCATGTTGGCAAAGCCGGCCTGGTCTATTA
The DNA here is from genome assembly GCA_963600825.1 of Bacteroidaceae bacterium. GTDB lineage: Bacteria > Bacillota > Clostridia > Oscillospirales > Acutalibacteraceae > RUG420. The sequence goes on from CAVCCW010000017.1 coordinate 6,041, forward strand.
CTGGAAGGGAAAAGACGAGTCTTTGGATCCGGTTGCATTTTTGTCCCACCAGGACGTGGTTCCGGTAGAACCGGGTACCGAAGGGGACTGGGAACATGACCCGTATGAAGGATACAATGACGGCAAAATCATCTGGGGCCGTGGTGCACTGGATATGAAAAACCACCTGATCTGCGTTATTGAATCCGTAGAATGTCTTCTGGAAGACGGCTACCAGCCGGAACGTGGTCTTTACCTGCTCTTTGGTTACAATGAAGAAATTGTAGCCGGAGACAAGAACGGTGCGGAAAAGATTGCAGAGTATCTGGAAGAAAAGGGCGTTCATCTGGATTCTACCATAGATGAAGGCGGTGCCATGATTTCCGTTAACTTCAAGCCGATTGTTAACACTACACTGGCTGGTATCGGCGTAGGGGAAAAGGGTTATGCGGACTACAAGGTAACGGTAAAAGGAAAGGGTGGCCACACTTCTGCACCACCAGCTTCTACTGCACTTGGCAAACTGTCTGCCAAAATTGCAGAATTTGAAAAGCATCCGTTCCCGGCAAAAATTCCTCCTTACTTCCTGAATCTGATTCAGGAATTTGGAAAGAAACTGCCGTTCCCGCTTAGCTTGGTGGTTCGTGCCCTGGGTCTGGCAAAACCGCTGCTGAAGAAAATCCTTTGCAGCATTCCGGCCAGTGCCTGCTTTGTCCGCTCCTGCTTTGCCGTAACTATGGCAGAAGCTTCTGACACAGCCAATCAGTTGCCACAGCAGGCTTCCTGTGTTATTAACTTCCGTATGTTCCCGGGTTTGACGGTAGAAGGATGCGGTAAGTACATTCAGAAGTATATGGGCAAAGATGTAGAGCTGGAAGTCCTGAAAAGCAAGGAAGCTTCCGCAATTTCTCCAACTGACTCGCGCGCATACAAGACCCTGGAAAAAATTACCAAGCAGATGGTGCCGAACGCCATTGTCAGCGAATTCATGGTTATGGGTGGAACAGACTCGTACCATTATGAAAATATCTGTGAAAATATTTACCGCTTTGCTCCGTTTGCCTGCTCTCCGGATCTGCTGATGACCACCCATGGCACCAACGAACGAATCCCGGTTGAACAGCTGGGCATTGGCGTAGCCTTCTTCAAGACCTATATGAAGGAAATGACCAAAGAATAAATTTGTTAGTAAGAAACCTATAGAAGAGGTGAGGGAATGGACCCGATTTATGTTACCGGCCACAAGAATCCGGATACGGACTCTATTGTTGCGGCAATTGCTTACGCGGAACTGCGAAATGCCCTAGGAGACCGACAGTTTGTTCCGGCTCGTCTGGGCCATATCAGCAGCGAAACAAAGCGCGTCTTGGAACTGTTTGATGTCCAGCCGCCCATGCTGATCAGCAATGTCAGAACGCAGGTTAAGGATTTGGCTTATGATACGCCGCCCATTCTGGATCGGAAGGTTACGCTGCGGATGGCTTGGGAAAAGCTCCAGTCGGAAACCGAACCGGTAACCGCTATCCCGGTTGTGGATGCGGACCAGAAATTGTATGGTATGCTGACCTCCGGGGACATTGCCACTTTTACCATGAAAACCATTGAAGATCTCAATCTTTATGATGTGCCGGTCTTCAACCTGTTAAGCGTGCTGGAAGGGCAGATTGTCAATAAGGTCCGCGAGCTACCGGATGCGGTTACCGGCGAAGTGCTGGTGGCTGTCCCAGTAGCGCGGGAAGATATGCTTTTCTCTAACCCGAACAGCATTGTTATCTGCGGACAGCAACCGGATATGGTAAGGCATGCTGTGGAAATTGGAGCCAAGGTGGTTATTGTCTGTCAGGCAGATATTACGGACGAAATGCGTAACATGAAAACGGACACCTGCATTATTTCTACTCCGTTGGATGTTTGCCGCGCCGCCCGTTTAATCCATCTGGCAGTTCCGGTAGAACGTGTCTGCTCCCGGAAAAACATCAAGTGTTTCCATTTGGATGACTACCTGGATGACGTAAAGGGCGCTGTGCTGAAATCCCGTTTCCGTGCGTATCCTATTTTGGATGACGAAGAACACGTGGTAGGCACCCTGGGACGGTATCACTTAATCCGACCCAAACGGAAAAAGGTAGTTTTGGTGGACCACAATGAAGCGTTCCAGTCCGTCCCGGGTCTGAACCAGGCAGAAATTGTAGCCATTATTGACCACCATCGCTTAGGAGATATCCAGACCGGAAATCCTATCTTTGTTCGGAATGAACCGCTGGGCAGCACTGCCACCATCCTTGCCAATATGTATCAGGAAAATGGTGTCATGCCGTCCCAAAAGATGGCCGGGCTTCTGGCTTCCGCAATTATTTCCGACACGGTTATGTTTAAGTCCCCAACGTGTACAGAAACAGACCGCATTATTGCAGAGCGGATGGCCCATATTGCCAATATCAGCCTGGATGCCATTGGCGGTAAAATCTTTACCACATCCTCTATGGATAAACCACTGGAAGAAACGCTCTTTACGGACTTCAAGGACTTCTCGGTTTCCGAAAAGAAAATCGGCATTGGCCAGATTACCACGCTGAATTCGGATGACTTTATCTGCCAGAAGGAAGAAATTCTGAAAACCATGGGTCAGAAGAAAGCGGATGGCGCCTATGATCTGATTATGGTTATGATTACAGACGTGTTAAAGTCCGGTTCCACGCTCTTTTTCCTTGGCGATGAAGAGATTATCCAAAACGCCTACGGCGTTGAGCCATCTGACAATGAAGTATTCCTTCCGGGTGTCATGTCCCGAAAGAAACAAATTGTCCCAAAGCTGACGGAAGCGTTAGACTAAAGAAAAAGAAAAGGACAGGCCATGCGGTCTGTCCTTTTTTTGTGTGGATTTTACACTTATTTCATGGCATCCAATTCTTCCAATTGCTTCTGTAAAATTTTTGGCAGGGCAATACGGCTGGTCAGATTCTTGATGCCATAAAAGCCATTGTAGCGGCAAAGCAGCTCTTCTGCGGCCGCTTTTTTATTTTTGCCCGGCTTTTCCTGTAGTCCGCTTAGCGTGACGGTAATTTTCTGTGCCGGAGAAATGCAAATGGCAGAAACGTCTGACTGGTCTGTGCATTCACCGTTAATCCGGATTTCTTCTGCGCCAAGGAGATTGCGGAAGGAGAGTATAGCTTCCTTTTGCAGGTTGGATGCGGTGAAGGTTATCTGATCTGGCTCCTTTGTAACCGTGAAGTCCGTTAAGGTGTATTTGCCGTTCAGGTAATCATTGGTTACTCCGTCATCATCATACAGCTGAAAACTGCCATTGCCGTTAAAAATCCATAATTCCAGCTGCTCTTTGCTGGTTCCTTCCAATGGCAGAATGGCACCTTCTTTGGCCAGTACGGGGATGCTTTCCGGGCCGCGGAACAGGGTAACATTTTTACCGCCGACGTACACGTCTCCAGTAAAAATGTCTGTCCAGGTTCCGGCAGGGAGCCATGCCTTAGCACCGGAAACATGGGCGTGCTTGTCCAAAGGCTCTGTAATAGGAGCACAGATGAGTTCGGAACCGAAGAAATATTCATTCGGCACCGTGTAAGCGTCCGGCTCCTCCGGCGCGGCGTAGTACATAGGCCGGATCAGTGGAATGCCTTCTGTATGGCAACGATAGTTCATGGTGTACAAATACGGTATCAGCCGCTGCCGGAATTGCAGAGCCTGCACGGCAAGCCGCTTGGTTTCCGGTGCATAATTCCATGGCTCTTTTCCGGCAAGTGCGCTGTTGGAAGAGTGCATCCGGTTAATGGGGGAAAAGACGCCAAATTGTAACCATCTAAGGTAGAGGTCATCATCATGGACGCCGCCCCGGTGACCACCGATATCATGACTCCACCAGGTGTAGCCGATGTTGGATGCGGTAGCAGTAAAATACGGCTGGAAGCGTAACACGTTCCAATAAACGGCAGTGTCTCCGGAAAATCCAAGGGGATATCGGTGGGAACCCGGCCCGGCGTACCGGGACAGAATTAACGGCCTTGCACCGCTTTTCTGGCGGTCTAAGAAGTGGTAATGGTTCAGGGCCCACAAGGGGTCAAGACCTTCTACCTGGGACTTCTTTCCCTGTTGCCAGTCAATCCACCAAAAGTCCACACCATCTTTTTCATATCCGTGGTGTAAATATTTGAAGTATCCTTCCAAAAGCTTCTTGTTGGAGAAATCTAAGGGAATGGGCTTTTTCTTTTTTTTGTCCATGCCCAGAAAAGCGGCATAGGCCGGGTAGGCATCTTCATAAAAGCGGCAGCCTTTTGCAGGGTGCACATTTAACGTGATTGCCAGACCCTGGCTTTTCAGTTCCTGCAAAAAGCTTTGATAATTAGGAAACAGCTCCGTATTCCAACTATAACCGGTCCAGCCGGGCGTCAAATCTGTTGGAGAGTGGGGCAGTCCTTTCGGTCGGGCGGCCTTGCCAAAACGCTTGGTGACATCCGTCCAATGCCAGTCCATATCAATAGTGGCAACCGTTAACGGAATGTGCTCTTCCTGAAAGCGCTTCATTAAGTCCAGATATTCCTGCTGGCTGTAAGCGTGGTAACGGCTCCACCAGTTGCCGAAAACGTATTTCGGCAGCAACGGCGGCATGCCGGTTAAGCGGAAGAAATCACGTAGTGCCTCCTGATAGGCATGACCGTAGGCAAAAATGTAATAGTCTTTGCCACCCGGCTGCCGCCCCAGGGCGTTTTCGGCAAGTATTGGAAAGCCGTCTTCCCGCAGTACCAGGGACCGGCTGTCATCTAAAATGGTAACGCCGTCCCTTGAAAGGATGCCGTCCTCCAACGGCACCGGCCCGTAGCTCATGTCAAGCGTCCGGGCCGTGCCCTTCAGATTCCCTTTCTTAAAATCCGTTACGGTTTTCGGAACTCCGCTTGGCTTACCTTGGAAGATTACTTTTTCCAATTGACCGTCCTTCTTCCGCAGTACGAAGGATGCGGTTGCCGTCTGCACAGTAACCGTAGAACGCTTTTCTTTTACTGAAAAATCTACAGCCGGAAAATCCCGGTACCAAACACACTGTGTCGGCAGATCACAAAAAATAGAATCTGCCTGATATTCTACGCGTAGGAGGGATTCCGTTAGAATGCTGACTCGCAACGGACCGAACAACATGGTTTGTGTTTCTGGTGTCTTACTGTCTGTGTGCAGGGAAAATGTTTCTTCATAGTAACTCATGGGTAAAATCCTTAAATCTTCATAGCCACGTCCCAGGCGCGCCAAATAACGGTGCGCAGGTTGCCGACTTTGTTGCAGTCTCCAACGTAGTAGGTGTTGCCGGACTGCTTGGCAATTGGCGTAGGCGTATAACCGGTGGAATAAACCACGTTGTCATACGGAATACGCTCTTCTCGGCCGTCTTTATTAATGACAACAACGTCCGTATCTGTAATTTCCTTGGTCTTGGTGTTCAGATAAACCGGAACATGATTGGCCTTGAAATAATCCCGCAGGAAGGAGGAATTGGCCAGGCAGAGGTTCTTGATGGACATCAGGTCGTCCATCATTTCAACAATGACCGGATCTTTTCCTTTGCGATGCAGATCAAATGCAATTTCCGAACCGGTCTGCCCGCCACCAATGACCACTACTTTGTTGCCAACTTCGGCACCATTCAAATAGGTAACGGCATCCATGGCTTTTTCAATGCCGGGGATGGGTGGTACTTTTGCTTTGGAGCCAGTGGCAATCACAATAACGTCGGCGTCCAGTTGGGACAAATCCGTAATTTCCGTATGGAAGTGTACCGGAATATCTAGTTTCTTTACCTGCAGACGGAACCAGTCAATTAACTGTTTGTCATTTTCTTTAAAGTCCGGTGCGGCGGCAGGAATGAAAACGCCACCAAGAACATCGGATTTCTCATAAATAACCGGATCATGACCGCGGAGCTTCAGAACTCGGGCACATTCCATGCCGCCAATTCCGCCGCCAACAATGGCCACCTTTTTCGGGTGCTTGGTCTTTACAATCTTGTATTTCTTAGACTGCATGGTAGTCGGGTTGACTGCGCAGCGGCACATATGCATAGAGTCATTTAAGTCCTGGTCACACGCGGACTTGCCGTGCTTGGCCATGTCAAAGCAGGCATTGTGGCAGCAGATGCAGGGGAGGATTTCTTCTTCCTTGTCTTCTATCATTTTGGTAACCCAGGCCGGGTCCGCCAGGAACTGGCGACCGACACCCATGGCATCAATCTTACCCTCGGCAATGGCTTTGGCGGCCACGCCCGGCGTCATGCGGCCTGCGCAGACAACCGGAATGTCTACAAACTGGCGAATATGTGCCACATCTTCCAGGTTACAGTTGGTTGGCATATACTGCGGCGGATGTGCCCAGTACCAGGCATCATACGTACCGTTGTCACAGTTCAGCATGTCATATCCCATATCCTGGAAATACCTGGCAGCCTTTTCTGCTTCTTCCATGGTGCGTCCCACTTCGGTGTATTCTTCTCCGGGCACAGCACCGGACTGGAATCCTTTGGTTTTGGAGACAACCGAAAAACGAAGGGAAACAGGGTAGTCCTTGCCGCATTTCTTCTTGATTTCCTGGCAGATTTCTACTGGAAAACGGTATCTGTTTTCAAAAGATCCGCCGTATTCATCCGTACGGTAGTTAGTGTAGGGGAGTGTAAACTGATCCAACAAATATCCTTCATGAACCGCGTGTACTTCTACACCATCTACGCCGGCTTCTTTACAGAGACGGGCTGTCTCGCCAAAGGCATAAATAATGTCGTCAATCTGCTTCTTAGTCATGGCTTTGGTGGTGATGTCTTCTGCCCAGCGATTCGGCAATTCAGACGGTGCCGTAGTCAGATATTCCGGGTCCATAATCGGCTTGGCAATGGTGCCGATGACCTTGTTGTTAATCATCATGGTCATCATGGCAGACAGTGCCATGGAACGGCCAAATCCGGCGGTCATCTGTACAAACAGCTTGGCCCCGGTGGCGTGCACTTCGTCCATGAATTTTTTCAGCTGTGCAAACTTCCACTTGTGCTGATACAGCCAGGCGCCCATCATAATGTCCTTGACCGGTGCAATGCCCGGGATAATCAGGCCAACATTATTTTCGGCAATGGTTTTCAGAAGCTTTGCAGCCTCTTTGTCAAAATGGTTGGGCTCTGTCCATCCGAAGATGCAAGTGCCGCCCATGGGGGCCAGCACAATGCGGTTCTTAATTTCACAATTCCCGATTTTCCAAGGGGTAAACAGCGCTTCATATTCCTGTTTCATGTGACATAACCTCATTTCTTCTATTTTGGAATCACGCTTTCTGTTAAAGAAATAACAGCTTTCTTCTTAATAGTAGTCCATTTTGGCATCGCTGGCAATTTTATTGATGAAACTAGATGGGGATGATAAACTTATGAAACTTTATCAGCAGAAAGTTGAGGAGTTAGAGAAACATTAAAAGTTAAAAAAGAACCGCACAGCTGTGATGATCAGTTGTGCGGTTCGTTCTTTACTTCTCTTTGGAATTATTGGATTTGCGGAAGATGATGAGTTTGGAAAAAATGTAGTTTAGGATGACAACAAGAATGGAAACCAGGATTTTTGCCCAGGCGCCTTTGACGCCGAAAATGGTTTGATCCATGCCGATGCTGACAAGGAAGGGGACACCGACCCATTCCAGAACGCCGGTAGCCAGGCGGGCGGTAACAAAGGTGACAATTTCCTTCCAGACAATGGAGGGGTTCCAGGATTTGGAATCAAAGACCCAGAGCTTGTTGGTGACGTAGGCAAAGGCTACGGCAAAAATCCAGGAAAGGACATTGGCAATGCTGACGGTAGTTGTTGTGCCAAGGTTGGTCTTTTCTAACAGAAGGGCAAAGATAGCGTAACTGCCCCAGCTGACAACGGTGGTCAGAACACCGAAGATAAGGTAGGTAATGATTTCTTTATATTTTATCCAGAGCGCTTTTAGCTTTTCCATTGTGGATTCTCCGTTTTTGATTTTTATTTTTCTGCGTTTAAATCATATAGGGCTTTCAGACCTTTTAAGAGCAGGGACTTGTCTACTATCATGTCATGCTTGCAATAATTGCAGATGTCAGACAGGCCGCCGGTGGCCAGGATGGTCTTGGCCGGCGTGGAAAGTTCTGCATTCATACGGTCGATTAAGCCGTCCAGCATATCAGCAGTGCCGTACACTAAACCGGAACGCATACTGTCTACGGTGTTTGTACCAATAGCGTGCTTGGGAATGTCCAGGCTAATCTGTGACAACTGGGATGCACCCTTGGCCAAGGCATCCAGGGAGAGGCGGACGCCTGGGGAAATGGAGCACCCAAGGAAGGCACCGTTTTGGTCTATGACGCTGATCTTGGTGGCAGTGCCAAGGTCTACCACCAGGGCAGGTAAAGTATAATATGTTTTGGCGGCAATGGCCCCTGCCACCAGATCCGCGCCAAGACCGGCCGGGTCATCTACTTTAATATTGATTCCGGTTTTTAAGCCCGGCCCAACCAAAAACGGGGCCGTTCCGGTGACCATTTTCACGGCTTTCCGCAACGCGGTGGTCAGCTCCGGTACAACCGAGCTGATGACCGCCCCACGGAAGTCCGCCTTAGAAAGGCCATACATCTGGAAGATGCTTTTAAAGGAAATAGCCAGTTGGTCTTCCGTCATTGTGGTATCCGTTGCCAGTCTGGCCGTAAAAATTAAATCATCCGCGTGGTATACGCCAAGGGTAATGTTGGTATTACCCGCATCAATTGCAAACAGCATAAGAAAAAACCTTTCTAAAAAGCAGTGTTAAAAACACCGTGATTATAATACAAAAGGTGCGGAATGGCAACGAGTGTCAATTGACTTGCCCTAAGGGTACGGTATAAAATATTCCTTGAATAAAAATGCAATTTAGGAGGCATTTGAAATGGCAGTTATAAAAAAAGAGTTTTTCTATCCGTCCTCTTGCGGGAATTGCAACATTCATGCAATTTCCTGGAAGCCGACGGAAGAACCGAAGGCAATCATTCAATTTGCTCATGGCATGGCGGAATACGGAAACCGTTATGAATCCATGGCCAAGTACTTTGCAGAGCATGGATATGCTTTTTATATTAATGACCATCTGGGCCATGGCAAATCCATCAATGACGAATATGAACTTGGTTACTTTGGGGAAAATGAAAACGGTCACGTTTTTGTTGACGACGAAAAGAAATTAACTGACATCATTAAGATGGAAAACCCGGGCAAGCCGGTTGTTATTTATGGTCACTCCATGGGTTCCTTTATTACCCGTGTTTATTTAAGCAAGTATGGCAATGACGTAGACGCTGCTGTTGTCTGCGGTACTGCCGGCCCGAATCCGGCCATCGGTGTTGCCAAGTTCCTGACTTCCATCCTGAATAAGACCAGCCCTCATAAAGGTGGTAAGCTGATGAACAAGCTGGCTTTCATGGGTTGGAACGGTAAAACGGAAAAGCGCACTACCTTTGACTGGCTGTCTGTAGACACTGAAAATGTAGACAAGTATATTGCTGATCCGCTGTGCGGATTCTTGTTTACCAACAACGGCTTCCGTGCACTTATTACCCTGAATGACTACATTAATGCCGCTGAAGTATACGAAGGTACGCCAAAGGATCTTCCTATTTACCTGATTTACGGTGAAGGTGACCCGGTTGGTGCCTACGGCAAGGGCATTGCTCAGGTTAAGGAAGCTTATGACAAGTCCGGTCACACCAAAGTGTCCGTAAAGGGCTGGCCAAATGCACGGCATGAAATCCATAACGAGTCCGCCATTGCAACAGACGTTTATGATGACGTAATGGCCTGGGTTGCCGCCAACGTTTAAACTTTTATTTTCAAAATCATCTGAGGTATTGCCATGGATAAGGATATTATCTTAAAAACATCATTCCGCGGGTTTAACAAAAAAGCGGTAATGGATTATATTGAAGAGCTTCAGAAGGAAAACCTGGCGTTAAAAGCACGGGTTGCCGAACTGGAGGAAATGATTCTTCAGGATGAAGTAGAAGTGAAAGAGTCTACGGAAGAGCCTGTTGTCATTGACGCAGAACAGGAGGAAGTGGACACTGCTTCTTCTACTGCAGAAAAACCTGCTGCATTGCCAGCTGCTGACTCGCTAAAAGACACAGATGATTTTGATAAAATGGAAGCCCAGCTGGACGAACAGTTCCAGAAGCTGGTAGACGAATATGCCGGGGAAGAAAAGCCGGCAGAAGCGGAAAAAGCGGAGCCGGAAAAAGAAAAGAAAGGCTTCCGCATTCGCGTAAGAGTAAAGGACTAAGTAAACTATGGCTGAATATTCCTTAAATACCAAAGAGTTGCGTGAAAAGGCACCCCTGCTTCATGCCGGGGACCGTGTTTTGCTTTCGGGCACCGTTTATACGTCTCGGGACGCAGCACACAAACGCATTACCCAGTTTTTGGAAGAGGGCAAAGAACTTCCGTATGACCTGAAGAACGCCACCATTTATTATTGTGGCCCAACGCCCACCCCGGAAGGAAAGGGCGCTGTCATCGGCTCTTGCGGACCTACCACTTCCGGACGAATGGACCCATATGCTCCGCACTTCCTGGATCTTGGCCTGGTGGCCATGATTGGCAAAGGGGAGCGGAAGCAACCGGTAGTGGATGCCATTATTCGGAACAAGGCCGTTTACTTCTGCGCCATCGGCGGTGCCGGTGCGCTGGCGTCTAAGTGCATTACATCCTGCAAGGTCATCGGTTTTGAAGACCTTGGATGTGAATCCGTAAAGCGTTTGGAACTGAAGGACTTCCCGGTCTTTGTTGCCATTGATTGTCACGGTGGGAACCTGTTTGACCGTAAGGATTAAGACAATAATACAAAAAGGCGGCTGCAGATTTTTTCTGCAACCGCCTTTTTGTTAGAAACTTTTTGTCAGAAAACCCGCCGAGCCGGGATCGGTGTGTTATAACCTGCATATAAGCAGGTGGGTGCTGTCCGTTTGCTACCATGTGTCCTCCGTCCCGAAGGGGAGGCTTGCAATCCGCTTCCGAGGCGTGCTCCCGTTTAAAAAGGTGTTGGGTTATAGAAACCGAAGTTGTCGAACCCGGCAGGCCTTCCAGTGGTCAAAAATCCTTAGTTTAAGATTTCGTCTGTGCTTTCTACGTCTTCTTCTGTAATTTCAAATACGTCAGACAGGCGATCTTCAAAGATTTCCGCTATTTCGTCAAACTCTTCGTCATCTTCAATAGCGTAAAGGAAGGTGTCTCCGTCTTCTTCTTTAACGCGCAGGGGAATGAGTTCTGCGTCTGCTTCTAAAAATTCCTCTTCGGTGTCAAAGGTGGGGAGCACGGCAATGTACTTTCCTTTGTCTGTTTCAATGCGATCCAGGACTTCAAAAACGTGTTCGTTTCCGTCGTCATCGGAAACGGTTAATAAATCCGGATTATATTCTTTTTCTTCTGCCATGATGAATCTCCTTATGGCTTAATATGTGCGATTTACGCCACCCCTATTCTAGAATACGCGCCCTTTTCTGTCAATGAATCTTATGCTAAAATAAGCGGGAAAAGGAGGCTCTTTCATGGACCCGAAAACACGTATTGCCGAACTGGTTGCACTCTTGAATGAGTACAGCCGTCTTTACTATGATCAGGATGCGCCTGCCATAGATGATTACGAATATGATCAACTGAATAATGAGCTGAAAGCGTTGGAAAAAGAACATCCGGATTTAATCCTGCCCACGTCTCCAACCCAGCGGGTAGGGGGCACGGCCAGCAGCAAATTCAGCCCGGTAGAGCATGCGGTGCGGATGGAGTCTTTGCAGGATGCCTTTTCGTTTGGCGAATTGGAAGAATTTGCTGCTAAAGTACAGGGTGCCTATCCCGGTGCCACCTTTGTGGTGGAACCGAAAATAGACGGCCTGTCCGTTTCTTTGGAATACCATAACGGCCTCTTGACCCGTGGATCTACCCGTGGCAACGGAGACGTGGGCGAAGATATTACCGAAAACTTAAAAACCATAACTTCCATTCCGCAGCAGATTTCTTCGGACATTTCCTTACTGGAAGTACGTGGGGAAGTGTATATGTCGCGGAAAGTGTTCCTGGACCTGGTAAAGGAACAGGAAGCTTCCGGAGAAAAAACATTTCGAAATCCCAGAAATGCAGCGGCAGGCTCCTTGCGTCAGAAGGACGCTGCCATAACGAAAGCACGCAAACTGGATATCTTTGTTTTTAATGTGCAGCAGTATGACGGACCGGAAGAACTGACTTCACATAAGCAATCTATAGACTACCTTGCTGCGTTGGGGTTCCATACCATTCCTTCCTGCGTGCCATGTAAGACTATTGCGGATTGCCAGACGGAAATTCAGAAAATCGGAGATGCGCGATACACGCTTCCGTTTGATATTGATGGTGCCGTTATTAAAACAGATAATTTACAGTTTCGGACAGAGCTTGGCTCTACCGCCAAGTTTCCCCGCTGGGCCATTGCTTATAAGTACCCGCCGGAGGAACGGCAGACCAAACTGTTAGACGTAGAAATTGGCGTCGGCCGTACCGGTGTCCTGACGCCAACGGCTGTTTTTGAACCGGTTTTGGTTGCCGGCTCTGTTGTCAGCCGGGCAACCTTACACAATCAGGATTTCATCAATGAAAAGGGAATCCGGATAGGGGATACCATTACCATTCGTAAAGCCGGAGACATTATTCCGGAAGTGGTAACGGTTATCTGCCATGAAACGGAAGGAGAACCGTATCAAATTCCATCGGTCTGCCCTTCCTGCGGCGGTCCGGTTACCAGAGAACCCGGAGAAGCCGCCATGCGCTGTACCAATCCGGAGTGTCCGGCGCAGCTTTTACGGATTCTGATTCACTTTTGCTCCAAAACCGGCATGGATATTGACGGCCTTGGAGATGCCATCTTAGAGCTGTTAGTAGAACGAAAGCTGGTACAAAATCCGGCGGACATTTATTCTTTGCAGGCAGAGGACATTGCGGCTTTGGACCGCATGGGGAAAAAGTCCGCCGACAATCTGATTCAGGCCATTACCAAATCCAAAGAAAATGATCTGTCTCAGCTGCTTAGCGCCCTGGGCATCCGCCATGTCGGAGACAAGGCAGCCAAGGTTTTGGCAGAACATTTTGGCTCCATGGAAGCGTTAGAGCAGGCCACGGAAGCAGACATTATGGCCGTAGACGGCTTTGGAGAAATCAGTGCCAAATCCCTGGCGGACTTTTTCCATCGGCCGGAGACCCAGGACCTGATTCTCCGGCTCCGCCTTGCCGGAGTCAACATGACTTCCTTAAAAGCTGCGCCGCTGGACACTCGCTTTGCCGGTAAGACATTCGTCATTACCGGGACGCTGTCTAAGTACAAGCGTACTGAAGCGCAGGCTCTGATTGAACAGCATGGCGGCAAATGCGCCGGCTCTGTCAGCAAGAAGACAGATTATCTTCTTGCCGGGGAAAACGCCGGCTCCAAGCTGACTAAGGCCCAGAGCCTCGGCGTCCCTGTTCTAACAGAACAGGACCTGGAGGCCATGCTGGCAGAATAGCACTCATAAAAATGGCCCGTTGCAGTCGTCCTGCAACGGGCTTTCTTTTATTGTATTTTTACTTGTCCTGTTTTTGCTGAATTTTCTTTATACATTCATTTCCAGCTGTTCATTTTCTTTTTCAGCAAGTTCTGCTTTATGCTTTGCAAGCAGCTTATTAATACGAGTGGCTGGGTCAAGCAAAGCACCAATAGAAATGTCATGGTTCATGGCGTCAATAATGAATGCGGCAAACTTGCCCATGTCTACGCTCCAGAACCATTCTCTATCCAAGAGTTCCGGCTGGGTATAAACCAGGTTGGTGCAGAAAATTTTATTGATGATACCGTTCTTATAGTATTCATCAAACTGATCCAGACCATTACAGAACAGACCAAAGGAGGCAAAGACGAAGATGCGGCTGGCACCCAGTTCTTTCAATTTCTTAGCAACGTCCAGCATGGAGTCACCGGAGGAAATCATGTCGTCTACTACAATAACGTCTTTTCCTTCAATGTTGGTTCCCAGGAATTCATGGGCCAGGATGGGGTTGCGGCCGTCTACTACACGGGTGTAGTCACGACGCTTGTAGAACATACCCAGTTCCACTTCCAAAGAGGTGGCATACCGGATGGCACGGTTCATGCCGCCTTCGTCCGGGGAAATAATCATCAGGTGTTCTTTGTCCAACTGAATGTCCGGGAATGCTTTTACCAGGGCCTTCAGATTCTGATAAATGGGGGAAACGTTTTCCATGCCGTCCAGTGGAATGGCGTTGGCCACCCGTGGGTCATGGGCGTCAAAGGTAATAATGGAATCTACGCCAAGGGCTACCAGTTCCTGTAATGCCTGGGCACAGTCCAGGGATTCACGGCCACTTCTTCTGTGCTGACGGCCTTCATACAGCATTGGCATAACAACAGTAATTCTTGCAGCTTTGCCGTTAACTGCGCCAATGATACGTTTTAAATCGCAGAAATGATCATCCGGGGACATTGGAACCATTTCACCATACATCTTGTAGCGAACCGAGTGGTTGAATGCGTCCATAACAATGAACAAGTCATATCCGCGAACGGATTGCTCAATGGTGCCTTTTGCTTCGCCGGTGGAAAAACGCGGTGCGTCATACTTTACAATGAAAGAATCTTTCTTGTAACCTTCCAAATTCAGGGAAGCAATGTTTTCTTCTCTCCATTTGGAAATGTATTGGTCAATTTCAGCTACGAATTCCTCGGTACCCTTCATGGCAATAATGCCGAGTTTACCGTGCGGAATATTAGTATAGCCTGAGTTTTCAGGAATTCCTGCTGTCATGTTGTTACCCCCAACCTGTAGTCTCTTAAATTGTAAAATCATGGGAAAAGCACAAAATACGTGTTCTCCCGTAATCCGTTAAGATTCTAACATAGGTAATAGCCAGGGGCAACTTGGGATAAAGCATAAAACTTAGCTTAAAAGCCAGAGAGTTTTTGGGCTTTTTTGGATAGAACGCCAGTGAATGGCAACTCACTTTCGCGTGTAAAAGCGTTTTGGACAAATTAAAGAATTTGTCGTAGCTACAACATTTTTTCATAAAAAGCTTCTTCTTGATCGGAAAACTCAGTACAACATGTGAAAAACTTGACAAAACAACACACTTAAAATTGGCGTTGTTTGGTGGACTTTGACAGATTTGGTTGGTATAATCTAAGAGTTAGATTTTGACAAAAGAAAGGGTGAGAACAATGGCCTCTGAAATGATTAACCAGGTTTTGCAAGCAGAACAGGCGGCGGCAGATGCAGAGTCTGCCGCTAAAAATACGGCTGCTGAGCTGGTAAAGAAAGCAGAAGAGGAAGCCAAAGCAACCTCAGAAGCGGAAAAGGCAGCAGCTGCTGCCAAAGCACAGGAAATACTGGCGGTTGCCAAGAAGGAAGCAGATGGAATTTACGCCAAAGCGCGTGCCAAAGCTGCCTCCGGTCAGGAAGACTTGGTCAAACTGGCCGCTGCTAAAGCGGAGGAATCCGTGGAAGCTGTTATCAAACACATTATTCCGTAATTGTAGTTATGGGATTTATGGAAATGAAATAAAGGAGGTGGTTTTGAAATGGCAATATTAGAGATGAAGCGCGTGGAACTTCTTGCAATGCAATCGGACCGGAAAGCAATTCTGGAAACCATTCAGCGGGATGGCCACATAGATGTCTCCGGTGTAGAAGAAGTGGAAGGCCTTACTTCCATGGACACTGCGTCCTCCGTTCTTACCTTTGAAAAATGGCAGGATACAGCGGCACAGGCACTGGAACTCTTGGATAAGTATGCCCCAACCAAAGAGGGTGGCGGTTTGCTTGCTTCCTTTGCTCCCAGACCGGATCTTTCCGTAACGGAATTTTATGAGAAGGTCAGCGGCACCAAGGAAACCATAGCCAAGTGTCAGGACATCATAGCGCTTTCAAAAGAAGTACAGGACAGCAAGGTAGAAGCACTCCAGGCCCAGACCAAAATGGATATGCTGAAGCCATGGTTGAATCTGGACATTGCGGAAACCTTTAAGGGAACCGCTACTACAGCTTGCTTTATCGGTAGTTTTTCACTCCCTATTACGCGGGAAGAAATTCTTGCCCGGATTGCACAGCAGTATCCAGAGCTGGATTGTGAAATAGAAATTGTTTCCTCCGGCAAAAACATGACCTGTCTTGTTGCTCTTTGCCATAGACAAAACGAAAAAGCTCTGGAACAGGCCCTCAGAAATCTCGGCTTTATAGCCCTGTCAGATCCTTCCAAAGAAACTCCGGCGGAGCGGATGGAAGAACTGCAGAAGGAGGTAGAGGATGCCAATGCCAAAGCAACCGCAGCACAGGAACAACTGGCCGCCTGCGGAACTGCAAGAGCAGACATCAGATTCCTGGTTGACTACCTGGTTCTCCGAGAGGACAAGTACAGGGCGTTAAACAAGCTTCTGATGAATGACCGCGTCTTTATTTTGTGCGGCTACATACCGGCAAAATATGCGGAAAAGACGCTGGAAAAGCTGGATCGGAAATTTGACATTGCCTATTCCCTGGAAGAGGCGGATACGGAAACGGAAGATGTTCCGGTTGCGTTGGAGAACGGCAAGCTGGGGTCAACCCTGGAAAACATTACCAATATGTATGCCGTTCCCAGTCAGAATGATCTGGACCCGAATTTGGCCATGACCGTGTTTTATTACTCTTTGTTCGGTCTTATGCTTGGCGATGCAGGATACGGCCTCTTAATGGTCATTGCCTGTTTATTTGTTAAGTTCAAATTCCGATTGGAGCCGCAAAAGGCACGCACCGTAAACTACGGACTCGGCTGCGGAATTGGTACCGCTGTCTGGGGTGCTTTAATGAACGGCTGGTTCGGAGATTTACCGCATTACATTGCCAACGGTCTGAAAGACGGAGACAAGTTGGACTTTATTGCCGCTAACCATTTATATTGGTTCTCTCCAATAGACAACACTACGCGGTTCTTACTGCTGTGCTTCTTCGTTGGCATTTTGCACTTAGGCTGGGGCGTCATTGTAAACATGATTAAAGAAATCAAGTTTAACGGTGTTTTTGAAGCCCTGGTTAACAACGTACCACAGCTGTTAATTCTGGTCGGTGTTATTCCACTGATTAACAGCCAGATCGGCAATGGTGCCCTGGCAGAAATTCCATCCACCAGATGGGTAGAAGATCTGATTCAGAATATTTCCACCCCGTTGTACATTTGCCTGGCCGCCGGTGCGGCGCTGGTTGTACTGGGTCCGGGACTGATTGCCATTAAAGACAGAAAGCCGTTCGGCAAGGTGCTTGGCGCCATCGGCGGCGGCCTGTACGGTCTGTACAATGCAGCATCCGGTTACCTTGGAGACATCCTGTCTTACGCCAGACTGCTGGCCCTGGGTCTTTGCACGGGTGTTATTGCAAACGTAGTAAACCAGCTCGCCGGAATGCTTGGCAACCCGGTCCTGTTTGTTCTGGTTGCACTGGTTGGTCACGCCATTAACTTTGGTATTAACCTGATTGGTGCTTACGTACATACCAACCGTCTGCAGTACGTTGAATTCTTCAGTAAATTTTATGAAGGCGGCGGCACACTTTACAATCCGCTGTCTGCAAGATCTAAAACATTCAAATTCAAGGAGGAAACTCAATCATGACTATCGGTGTATTATTAACAATTGTTGGTGCTGCCTTTGCAGCCATCCTTTCCGGTCTTGGATCCGCCAAAGCAGTAGGCCTTGTAGGTAACGCCGCGGCCGGTGCCATTTCCGAAGACCCGACTCTGTTCGGTAAAGTACTTGTTCTTCAGATTCTTCCTGGTACGCAGGGCCTGTACGGCTTCCTTGCTGCCTTCATGATCATGAACAACATTGCAGCTGACATGACTCTGATGACCGGCCTCGGCTACCTTGCCGCCGCCCTTCCAATCGGTATTGTTGGTTATCTGTCCGCTATGCATCAGGGCCGCGTTGCCGCTTCCGGCGTATCCGTTGTTCTGAAGAAACCGGATCAGAACGGTAAGGCCATCATTCTGGCAGCCATGGTTGAAACCTATGCAGTTCTTGCCCTCCTGATCTCCATCCTTCTCATCGGTAAGGTTCTGTAAGCACAAAACTTTCTGAAAGTAAGGAGAATGGTCTATGACAGGATTGAATAAAATCTTAGACCGCATTGCACAGGACTCCCAGGAAAAGTGTGACGCCATCCTTTTGGAAGCAAGAGAAGAAGCTGACAAAATCCGTGTGGCAGCGGCCACCAAAGATCAGGCAGAAACCGCAGCTGTTGTTGACAAAGCCAACAAAGAAGCGGCACTGATGATCGGTATGGCAAATTCCGGTTCGGAGCAGGAAATCAAAAAGCAGATGTTGGCAACCAAAGTCCACATTTTGGATAAGGCTATTGACGCTGCCATAGAAAAACTGAAACACCTGCCGGATGCAGCCTATTTTGAAACACTTTATAAACTGGTAAAACACTATGCACAGGATGCGGATGCAATCATGTACTTAGGCAAAGCAGATCTGGACCGCCTGCCGGCTGACTTCTCACAGAAAGTCAATGAAGCCGGAAAAGGCAATATTCAGGTTGCTGCAGAGCCAAGAGACATTGCCGATGGTTTCATCCTCGCTTACGGCGAAATTGAAATCAACTGTACCTTTGAAGCGCTTGTG
This sequence comes from Bacteroidaceae bacterium, assembly GCA_963600825.1. Lineage (GTDB taxonomy): Bacteria > Bacillota > Clostridia > Oscillospirales > Acutalibacteraceae > RUG420. Next base: position 24,704 of record CAVCCW010000017.1, read on the forward strand.
GAAGAATCCCACGACGACATCAAAGACGAACTGTACCAGATTATATTTGCCTAAACACAGCTAAAGGAGGTAAGACAATGGGTCGCAAAAAAAACGATCTGAATTATGCTTATGCCGTAGCGCGTGTCCGGGCAAATGAGAAAACCCTTTTAACGGAAAAAGATATAGAAACGCTGATTGAAGCGGACACCTATGAAGATGCCCTTCGGAAACTCAGTGAACTTGGTTGGGGAGAGCTGGATCAATCCACAGATTATGCAGCTTACCTGGAAGCGTATTTTGCCAAAACCTGGGATCTTTTAGAAGAAATTCTGGAAGATGACATTCATGTTTTGGATATGCTCCTGATTCCCAATGATGTACAGAATCTGAAGGCAGCGTTAAAAGGAAAAGTTTCGGGAAACGACAGTGATGATCACTATACCCATTCCACGGTTTACCCGGAAGAGGACATTCGAAAAGCAGTAGCGGAAAAAGACTTTGCCGCGCTGCCGGAATTTATGCAAAAAGCGGCGGAAGACGCCTATGACGTTCTGACTACAACCGGCAACGGTCAGGTAGCCGATGCCATTATTGACAAGGCTGCCCTGACCCATATGCGGAAGCTGGGAAAAGAATCCGGCTCTCAGGTGTTGGCCGATTTGGCAGAACGGAAAGTGGCTGCCGCCGACATGAAGATTGCACTCCGTTGTTCTCATACCGGTAAGTCCGAAGAGTTCCTGGAGCAGTCCATTGCGGATTGTGACGGACTGAAGCGGAAGAAGCTGATTGCAGCAGCGCAGGAAGGGGAGCAGGCCGTGCTTGCTTATCTGGAAAAGACCCCTTACGCTATGGGCGCACTGCAATACGAAGAAAGCACCTCTTCCTTTGAAAAGTGGTGCGATGACATTCTGCTGGAATGTGTAGCCTCTGCCAAGTTTACTGCACTCGGGACGGACCCGATTGTGGCATACTATCTGGCACGGGACGCGGAACTGAAAACGGTAAGAATCATTCTTTCCGCCAAAAAGAACCATCTTGATGGTGACTTAATCAGAGAGAGGGTGAGAACGCTTTATGTATAGAGTTGCAGTCATCGGAGATAAAGACTCCATCTACGGTTTTGCATCCATTGGACTGGAAATCTATCCTTGTGAAGACCCTGTGGAAGCAGGAAAACAAGTACATCGCATGACAGAAGACGGTTACGGAGTTATCTTCATTACCGAAAAACTGGCAGCACAAATGGAAAGCGAACTGGCCCGTTATCGGGAACTCCCTCTTCCTGCCATTATCCCAATCCCCGGTGTCAACGGAAATACCGGCCTGGGTATGAAAAATGTTTCCAAGTCAGTGGAACAGGCGGTTGGATCGGACATTCTTTCCGATGCATAAGCGCAGAAGCGTATTGAAATTTAAGATAGCCGTAAGAAAGGCGTGATTAACTAAATGGCCAAAGGAACAATTACCAAGGTTGCCGGACCGCTTGTTGTTGCAGACAATATGCGGGATGCCAACATGTACGACGTAGTACGTGTCGGCGATGAACGGCTGATTGGTGAAATAATTGAAATGCACGAAGACAGGGCGTCTATCCAGGTCTACGAAGAAACTTCCGGCCTGGGAACCGGCGCCACGGTGGAATCTACCGGTGCACCTTTGAGCGTAGAGCTTGGGCCGGGCCTGATTACCACCATTTATGACGGAATCCAGCGTCCGCTGGAACAAATTCGTCAATTGACCGGTAATAACCTGAAGCGCGGTGTTGAAGTTCCTTCTATTGACAAACAAAAGAAGTGGCACTTCACCCCGGTACTGAAGCCCGGAGACAAAGTCTCTGCCGGTGACATCTTAGGCACCGTTCAGGAAACCGATATTGTTCTGCACAAAATCATGGTTCCTCCTACGTTCAAAAGCGGGGAACTGAAAACCATCTTTGAAGGAGATTACACGGTTGAAGAAACCGTAGCCACCATTGAAGTGAAAGGCGGGGAAATTGAAGAAGTTTCCCTGATGCAGAAGTGGCCGGTTCGTGTAGGTCGTCCTTACAAACACAAAATTAATACCAATGTACCGCTGATTACCGGCCAGCGCGTTATTGACGCACTGTTCCCGATTGCCAAGGGCGGTGTAGCAGCCATCCCGGGTCCGTTCGGTTCCGGTAAGACCGTTACCCAGCACCAGCTGGCAAAATGGGCGGAAGCAGAAATTGTTGTTTACATCGGCTGCGGCGAACGTGGAAACGAAATGACCGACGTTCTGAACGAATTCCCGGAACTGGTTGACCCGCACACCGGCAAGTCCCTGATGGAACGGACCGTACTGATTGCCAATACGTCCGACATGCCGGTAGCAGCACGTGAAGCTTCTGTTTACACCGGTATTACCATTGCCGAATACTTCCGTGACATGGGTTACTCCGTAGCCCTGATGGCAGACTCCACTTCCCGTTGGGCAGAAGCTCTTCGTGAAATGTCCGGCCGTCTGGAAGAAATGCCTGGTGAAGAAGGTTACCCGGCTTACCTGGGTTCCCGTATTGCACAGTTCTATGAACGTGCCGGCATGGTTTCCACCCTCGGTTCTGATGAGCGAGTTGGTGCCCTGTCTGTTATCGGCGCCGTATCGCCTCCAGGTGGTGACATTTCCGAACCGGTATCTCAGGCTACCCTTCGTATTGTTAAGGCTTACTGGGGACTGGATGCCGCTCTGGCACATGAACGTCACTTCCCGGCAATTAACTGGCTGACGTCTTATTCTTTGTATGCAGACAGACTCGGCAAATGGTTTAACACCAATGTTGCCGACGACTGGACCGCACTGCGTGGCCGCCTGATGACCATCCTGTCCGAAGAAGCGGAACTGAATGAAATTGTACAGATGGTCGGCATGGACGCGCTGTCTGATCCGGACCGTCTGAAGATGGAAGCAGCCCGCTCCATCCGTGAAGACTTCCTGCATCAGGACGCATTTGACCCAGTAGATACCTATACTTCTTCCACCAAGATGCATGACATGATGAACCTGGTTCTGAAGTTCTATGATCATTCCCTGGACGCACTGAATAAGGGTGCTTCCATCAATGACATTGTTAACCTGCCGGTTCGTGAAGCCATTGGTCGTTTCAAGTATGTGGAAGAGGCTGACATTGAAGAAAATTACAAGAAGATTCTGGACCGCCTGAATAAGGAGCTGGCTGAAATTCTTGCGAAAGGAGAGGACTATTAATGCCAAAAGAGTATAGAACAATACAAGAAGTTGCCGGTCCTCTTATGGTTGTACGTGACGTAGAAAACGTTACCTACAATGAACTCGGAGAAATTGAGCTGGCAAACGGCGAAAAACGCCGTTGTAAGGTACTGGAAGTAGACGGCAGCAATGCCGTTGTACAGCTGTTTGAAAGCTCCACCGGTATCAACCTTTCCAATTCCAAGGTTCGCTTTACCGGCAGAACCATGGAACTGGGTGTTTCGGAAGACATGCTGGGCCGTGTATTTGACGGTCTGGGCCGCCCGATTGACGACGGTCCGGAAATTATTCCGGAAAAACGTTTGGACGTCAATGGTAACCCAATGAACCCGGCAGCCCGTGCCTTCCCGGCAGAATTCATTCAGACCGGCATTTCTGCCATTGATGGCCTGAATACCCTGGTTCGTGGACAGAAGCTGCCAATCTTCTCTTGCTCCGGTCTGCCACACGCAGAACTGGCTGCACAGATTGCACGTCAGGCCAAGGTTCGCGGTACAGACGAACAGTTTGCTGTAGTATTTGCCGCCTTAGGTATTACCTTTGAAGAGCAGAACTACTTTGTTGAATCCTTCCGGGAATCCGGCGCACTGGACAGAACCGTTCTGTTCACCAACCTGGCAAATGACCCGGCGGTAGAACGTATTGCCACCCCGAAAATGGCACTGACTGCTGCAGAATACCTTGCTTTTGAAAAGGGCATGCACGTACTGGTTATCCTGACCGATATTACCAACTATGCCGATGCACTTCGTGAAGTATCTGCCGCACAGAAGGAAGTACCGGGACGTCGTGGTTACCCAGGCTACCTGTACACAGACCTTGCAACCATGTACGAACGTGCCGGTCGTCAGCTGGGCAAAGATGGTTCCATTACCATGATCCCAATCCTGACCATGCCGGAAGACGACATTACCCATCCAATTCCTGACCTTACCGGATACATTACTGAAGGCCAGATCATTCTGGACCGTGACCTTCACCGGAAAGGCATTGAGCCGCCAATCAACGTATTGCCGTCTCTGTCCCGTCTGAAGGACAAGGGAATTGGCGAAGGCAAAACCCGTGAAGACCACAAGAACACCATGAACCAGCTGTTTGCTGCTTACTCCAGAGGTAAGGACGCAAAGGAACTCATGACCATTCTTGGTGAGGCAGCTTTAACGGATATTGACCTTCTGTATGCCAAGTTTGCTGACGAATTTGAAAAGAAGTATATTGCACAAGGATTTGAAACCGACCGTTCCATTGAAGAAACACTGGACATTGGCTGGGAACTCCTTAGAATGTTGCCGCGTACGGAACTGAAACGTATTTCCGACAAGCTTCTGGACGAATACTATGACAAGCAGTAAAGCAGGTGAATGAAGTGGCAATTCTCAATGTAAATCCTACCCGGATGGAATTGAACAGCCTGAAGGGAAAACTGAAAACTGCTACTCGTGGACACAAACTTCTGAAGGACAAGCGGGATGAGCTCATGCGTGAGTTCATTGAGCTGGTCCGGGAAAACAAGGAAGTACGGCGGGAAGTGGAAAAGGGCATTGAAAAAGCCAATGCACATATGAGCATTGCTCGCTCCGTCATGAGCGATGAAGCCCTGAACACCGCCTTAATGCTTCCTATGCAGGAGATGAGCCTCCAAATTAGCGAAAAGAATGTCATGTCCGTTAACATTCCGGTTTTTGACGCCAAGTTTAAAACCGCTGATGAAAATGACATCTATTCTTACGGCTATGCATTCACTTCCTCTGACCTGGATGATGCTGTAAAAGCACTGTCTGACATTATGCCGCTGATGCTCCGCCTGGCAGAACTGGAAAAGTCCTGTCAGCTGATGGCAGCGGAAATTGAAAAGACACGCCGTCGTGTAAACGCGCTGGAACACGTTATGATTCCAAACTACGAAGATACCATCCGGTACATTCGTATGAAGCTGGATGAAAATGACCGTTCCACCACCACGCGGCTGATGAAGGTTAAGGATATGCTGCTGGAAGAAGCTCACCACTATAATGAGCAGTAAAAGTTAATGAAAGACCCGGTACAGTTGTGTTCTGTGCCGGGCCTTTTTTGTAATCAATCAAAATATATGATAGCGCTGACCATCTAATTGGTACTGTTGAATAAAGCAGTCTTCTTTTGGCTATTGGTGAAGTAGATAAAAAATCCGATATTTAAAAGAATTCCAACGGTAGTGGATACCGGTGCAGCAAGACCAATTTTTGTCAGACTGGCATTTGGCTGTATGCTCATAAAATATGCCATTGGAAGACGAACTAACAGTGTTTGTATTAACCCTTGGATCATAACCCAGACACTTTGATTGTTTCCGTTGAAATACCCAAGCATACTGAACAGAATTGCAGTTACAATTGTTTCCGCTGCAAAGCCTTTTAAGTATTCAAATCCTTTTTGAATTACGCCTGCATCTGTTGAAAATAGTCCAGCCAGTACATCGCCCTTCCATAGGATCAGAATAAATACCAGACAACCAATAAACAAACCAATCCCAATTCCTACAAACATAGATTTCTTTGCACGTTTTTGGTTTCCGGCTCCCACATTCTGAGAAACAAAAGACGCAAGGGATTGCATCAGAGAACTTGGTATTAACATGGCAAAATTTACAATTTTGCAGGCAACACCATACCCAGAAGAGGCTTCTAGTCCTAAGCGGTTAACAAACGCACACAAGGCCAGGAAAGATACCTGCGTTAAAAATTCCTGAAGAGCCAGTGGCAGTCCAATTTTTAAGAAAAGTTTACATTGTGGATTTAATCGAAAATCCTGTTTGGTAATGGTAAATGGAAGATTTTTCTTGATTAGAAGGAACAAAGCAAATACAACGCTTAAGGCCTGTGCCAAAACAGTAGCAATTGCTGCTCCGGATGCATCCATATGAAAAACGGCTACCAATATAAGGTCGCCTATTACGTTTACAATACAGGCCACTAGCACAAAGAGAAGCGGGGAGCGACTGTCACCAAGGCCGCGCATGAAAGCAGATAAAAGATTATATGCTACAATGAAGAAAATACCTCCACCGCAAATTCGTATATAAGCAGTGGTTTGTGTAATTGCTTCTGTTGGTGCTTGCATCAGTATTGCGATAGGTCGTGCAAACCCTACCAACACAATGAATAACACGGCAGATATGATAGTAAATACAATGGTTGCTCCGCCAATAACCGGCCCAATCAATTCTGGCTTTCTTTCCCCAAGATGACGGGCAATCAGAACGGTAGTACCCATGGCAAATTGCGTTACTACAAAAGTTACAAGATTCATTACCTGACTTCCTGTTGACACAGCAGACAGGCCAGATGTGGTGCCAAATCTTCCTACAACAAGTAGGTCTACGGCACCGTAGGCGGCTTGCAAAATAAGTGCACCAAGAATGGGCATCATAAAATTAACAAGCTTTTTAAAAATACTACCACTGGTAAAATCGGTTTTATCATTTTCCATAGTGTTCTTTCCTTTCTGTCATGATTTGGTAAAGTTTCTCAATGGTTTGAATCATGCAGTCCGCTTCTTTATCGGATAGTTCGGAAAGATCTTCAGCAAGATTCCTAAAGTAATCCTGATCATATTTTTGAGAAAGCTTCTTCCCTTTTTCTGTAATAGTGATGTAGGTAATGCGGCCATCTTCGGAAGAATTTACCTTTTGCAAATATCCTTTTTCTTCCATTTCCTTTACGGTTCTGGTTACTCCCGGGCGAGGAAGATTTCTGGCATCACTGATATCGGAAATCCGGACAGAGCCTTTTTCCTTTTGTAACATCTGGATGGTATCCAGGAACTGAATATAAGAAGGCATAACACCTTTTGGCAGTGGCGGAAGCATTTCTCGTACACGCTTTGCCTGGTAGCAGGCATCAAACATTTGCTTGATTTTTTCATTGGTCATAAAAAAGCTCCTTATATAATTACCAAGGTTAATTATCAGTGGTAATTATATAAAGGGCTTTTACTTTTGTCAACAGGGCTGAGTTTTGCTATAATACCGTGTGATTTAAGACTCCCTGTTGACAGACAGGGGGAAGAGTAGTACACTTTAGCGTGTTAGCACGGTAGTATGCTACCAAGTTAAAATATTCGGAGGAAAATATGACCACTGAATCGCTGCTGAAAGATACCGAAAAAGCAATTCTGGAATTGCGCTCCCTTTACCGGGCTTACGGTTATCTTCCCTATAAAATGAACAAGTTTGAAGAATATGATTTCTATGCCAGAAACAAGGAGTTCCTGGTTTCAGACGGTATCATCAGTTTTACGGATACCAACGGAAAGCTGATGGCGCTGAAGCCGGACGTTACGCTTTCCATTATTAAGAATTACAAGGAAGAGCCGGGCTGCATTCAGCGGGTGTATTACAATGAAAATGTTTACCGGATTTCCGGTGACACCCATGAATTTAAGGAAATTATGCAGACCGGTTTGGAATGCATGGGCAATCTGGATGGCTTCAATATTATGGAAGTGCTGACAGTTGCACTGAAAAGTCTGCAGACCATTTCCAAAGAGTTTGTTCTGGAAATATCGCATATGGGCTTCCTGGCCGGGCTGCTGAAGGAAGCAGACAAAGGGGAAGACTTCAACAAGAAAATCATGACCTGCATTGGGGAAAAGAATCCACACGGCGTGGAAGCCCTTTGTAAGGAACATGAAGTGGAAGAAGCCGTTGCTGAAAAGCTGATGAAATTTATCGGCATTTACGGGGAGCGGCACGCCGTCCTGAAAGACCTGGCTGACCTGTCCGCCGGCTCTGAAGAAATGGAAGCCGCATTGCAGGAACTGCAGCAGATTTCGGATCTGCTGGACCAGTCCCGCTTTGCCGACAAGGTACGCTTTGACTTCTCTTTGGTCAATGACATGAACTACTATGACGGTCTGGTGTTCCAGGGCTTTGTCTCCGGCGTGCCGGAAGTCATACTGTCCGGTGGACAGTATGACCGCTTAATGCAGCGGATGGGCTATCAGTCCGGTGCCATGGGCTTTGCCTTATATCTGGATTTACTGGATTATATCCGGACTACCGGCACCAAATATGATGTGGATGCTGTACTGCTGTATGAAGATGGCTGTAATTACGCAGAGTTGAAAGAAACGTTGCGGGAACTGGCTTCTCAAAATTGTACTGTGTCTGTTCAAAGAGGAATTCCATCCGGCATCAGCTACCGGAAATTGCTGAAATTCAACGGGAAAGGGGTAGAAGTGCTTGAAGACAATGATTAATGTTGCCCTGCCGAAGGGCCGCCTTGGAGACAAGGTGTATGACATGTTTAAAGCCGCCGGGTATCCCTGTCCTGCCATGGAAGAAAAGGGCCGAAAGCTGATTTTTGAAAATCCGGAGGCAGGCATCCGCTTCTTCTGGGTTAAGCCAAGCGATGTAGCCATTTACGTTGAACGCGGTGCCGCCGATATCGGAGTCTGCGGCAAGGATATTCTGCTGGAACAGAATCCGGACGTCTATGAATTACTGGACCTGAACTTAGGAAAGTGCAATATGTGCGTAGCAGCGCCCACAGGTTGGCATGACGACAAAGACAAAACGTTGCGGGTAGCCACAAAATTTGTTACGATTGCACGGAACTATTATCATTCCCAAAGCCGGGACATTGATATTATCAAGCTGAATGGATCTATTGAAATTGCACCCATTCTTGGCTTGACCGATGTTATTGTAGACATTGTGGAAACCGGGACTACCCTGAAGGAAAACGACCTGCAGGTGTATGAAACCATTTTCCCGATTTCTGCCAGATTGATTGCCAATAAGGCCAACTTTAAATTTAAAACCGAAGCCATAGAAGATTTGGTGGCAGCCATGAAAGATCAGGTGAAGACAGATGATTAAAATTTACAAGTATGGGGAAGTAGAAGCTTCTGAACTGTTTTCCCGCGCGGACGTAAAAACCGGAGTGGAAGAGGTAGTTGCAGATATTATTGCTAAGGTTCGTGCCGAAGGCGATACAGCACTCCTTGCTTATAACGCTAAATTTGATCATAATACTGACCCTTGTCTGGAAGTAACGGAAGCGGAAATTGAAGAGGCGTTTTCCATTGTTGGAGAATTCCGCGGCGTGTTGGAACGGGCTGCTGCCAATATCAGAAAATTCCACGAAAAACAGGTTCGCCCCAGCTTCGTCATCAATGACGAAGAGGGCATAGTTATGGGTCAGAAGGTAATTCCGGTGGACAAAGCCGGCCTGTATGTCCCGGGCGGCACGGCTGTGTATCCGTCCACTGTTTTAATGGATGCCGTACCTGCTAAAATTGCAGGCGTAAAGGAATTAGTAATTACTACCCCGGCCAACGCTGAGGGTAAGGTTAACCCTTATGTTTTAGCTGCCGCTAAGGTGGCCGGGGTAGACCGCATCTTTAAAGTGGGCGGTGCACAGGCCATTGCCGCCCTGGCCTACGGGACGGAAACCGTGCCCAAGGTCGACAAGATTGTCGGCCCCGGCAACGCTTTCGTGGCGGAGGCCAAAAAGCAGGTCTTCGGCGTCGTGTCCATTGACATGATTGCCGGCCCGTCTGAAATTCTTTGTGTGGCCGACAAAAACAGCAATCCAATCCACGTGGCCGCCGACCTGCTTTCCCAGGCCGAGCACGACAAAATGGCCACGGCAGTGCTGGTTACTGACAGCATGGATCTGGCCAACGCAGTGGCAGCAGAAATTGAACGCCAGCTGCAGACCCTGCCACGGGAAGAAATTGCCCGCTGCTCTATTGACAATAACGGTAAAATCATAGTAGCAGAGGGCTTGCACGTGGCCATTGAAATTGCCAATGAAATTGCGCCGGAGCATTTGGAACTTTGCATGGATAATCCGTTTGATTATCTGTCCGAAGTGCGTCATGCCGGTTCCATCTTTATGGGCCGCAACTGCCCGGAAGCGCTTGGAGACTATTTTTCCGGTGCCAACCACACGTTGCCGACCTCCGGCACGGCCAAGTTCTCCAGCCCGTTGTCTGTAGATGACTTTGTTAAGAAGACGCAATTTACCTATTACACCAAATCCGCTTTGGAAGAGGTTTACCAGGATATTGCCGATTTTGCCGATCATGAAGGACTGCACGGTCACGCCAGAAGCGTTCTTAGCCGCTTCTGCCCGGACGTGAATGAAAAATAAGAAGAAAGTAGGAAAGCTGCATGAGCCGTTTCTTTGCCGAAAAGTATCAGAATCTGAAGCCGTATGTTCCCGGTGAACAGCCGAAAGACAAAAAGTACATTAAGCTGAACACCAA
>CAVCCW010000018.1:0-34832 GCA_963600825.1 Bacteroidaceae bacterium
AAATGAGCGCAATTAGTCAGAACCTTACTTTTTCAAATTTCCAATATAGAAAATGAATGCGCTCATTTCTAGGGTTGGAGGTAAAAATGAGCGCATTTCCCTGGCCAAAAAGCCGCATATCTGGCTGTCTGAACGGAAATGAGCGCAATTCTCCCTTTTTCCCTTTGATAAGGGGCTACCGCCAGGACCACGGCATCTATATGTAAGCAAAAAAGGGTGGGTTTCTGCAGGAAACAGGCCAGTACCCATCACAAAAACGCTAACAGAAAAAACTGCAAGTAAGCAAAAAGGCTGGCCTGCATAACATGAATGACCATGTGTCCCAACTCCTGTAAAGAAACTTGCTTGTCATAGACAAAAAAGGCGGAGCCCCGCCCCGCCTTTTTTTGTTGTTTTGACGAAGTAAAATTCATTGCCGTTCCAGCAAGAAATTGTTATACTTTTCGTGTGAATTGAATAGGTGCCAATATAATTTTGACGAAAGGGTTCAAAAGTTTCTACCGTAACGCCACAAGGTTACGACTATTGGTTCTGAATTCTATAAAATTTCTATTTTATAAATGGTATTCAGAATGGATTGGCAAACGCATCCCGTTTGCCATTTCTTTTTTGAAAAAGCCCTTTTGGAAAAGAAGGAACTACATGAAAGCACTGGAAGAAAAGATTAACGCAGAAGGCATTGTGGCAGAAGGCAACATTTTAAAAGTCAGCTCTTTTTTAAACCACAGAATTGACGTCCCGTTCATGAACGAAGTCGGCAAAGAATTTTATCGGCTGTTCCAGAATGACAACGTCACCAAGATCCTGACCATTGAAGCATCCGGAATTGGAATTGCCTGCCTGACGGCCCAGTACTTTAATGTGCCGGTGGTATTTGCCAAGAAAAACAAGTCCAAGAATTTGACAGATGATGTTTACTCCACCGAAATTGCTTCCTTTACTCATAAAAACGTCAACCAGGTTATTGTGGAAAAAAGGTTTATCCAGCCGGAAGACCGCATCCTGATTGTGGACGACTTCCTTGCCAAGGGCAATGCGCTTAAGGGCCTAATCCAACTTATTCAGGACGCAGGAGCCACAATTGTTGGCGCCGGCATTGTTATTGAAAAGGCCTATCAGGACGGCGGAAAGCTGATCCGGGAATCCGGCGTGCGCGTGGAATCTCTGGCTCGCATTGCTTCCATGAGTCCCGAAGGCGGCTGCGTTTTTGTGGAAGACTAAAACCCAGTGGGGGAAATTAACCCAGTGGGAAATTAACTCAGTGGGGGAAATTAACCCAGCAGGGGGAAGGCAACTCGGCTAAGGCCAATGTGGCAGGGCCTCAATGCCCCGGGCGAGCCAGCACATTTTGTTTATAAAAGCAGATGCAGATAAGAAGTAATGAAATTACAACAGCTGCATCGCCTTTTATAATAGACGAATTAGGGTATTTTGAAATTTAGGAGGAACTCAGGTATGAACAAATTGGCAAGACGCATTGTTGCTGTTGCAATGATCCTTTGCTTTGCACTGTCCTTCGCCGCTTGTGGCAGCAAGGATAGCAGTGGAACCACGCTGAAAGTTGGCGCCATCTTGGTTGGTGACGAAACAGAAGGTTACACCCTTGCACACATGAACGGAATGGAAGCTGCTGTTAAGGCACTTGCAGAAGAAGGCATTGACGTAGAACTTTCCTACAAGAAGAAGGTTCCGGAATCCGAAGAAGTTGCAACCAACGCTTCTGACCTTGTTGCAGACGGCTGCCAGCTGGTTATTACCAACTCTTATGGCCATCAGTACAACTGGGGTGACGTTATTGAACAGAACCCGGACGTACAGTTCGTATCCATGACCGGTGACCTTGCTGCCTCTTCCGGTCTGAGCAATTACCACAACGCATTTACCAAGATCTATGAATCCCGTTACGTAACCGGTGTTGTTGCCGGCATGAAAGTAAAGGAACTCATTGATTCCGGTAAGCTGACCAAGGAAACCGCTCCGAACTCTTTTGATGAAAACGGCAACGTTAAAATCGGCTGGGTTGGCGCTTTCCCGTATGCTGAAGTAGTTTCCGGTTACACCGCTTTCTACCTTGGCTTCAAGTCTATTGTAGACAACGCTGTTATGACTGTTAAGTACACCAACTCCTGGTTCTCTGAAGAAAGAGAAGCTGCCGTTGCTGAATACCTGATGGGTATCGGCTGCGTTATCATCGGCCAGCATGCTGACTCCACCGGTGCTCCGGCTGCCGTTGAAAAGGCATATCAGGAAAATAACAGCCTGCTTTGCTACTCCGTAGGTTACAACGTATCCATGCTGGATGCCGCTCCGGACGTAGCCCTGACTTCCTCCACCAATAACTGGGAAGTTTACTATGAATACCTGTTCCGTGCCGTTGCTAAGGGCGAAGAAATCCCGACCGACTGGGCCGAAGGTTTTGAAACGAAGGCTGTTGGCCTGACCGACCTTGGTACTGCTTGCGCAGAAGGCACTGCTGAAAAGGCTGCTGAAGTAGAATCCCAGATTGCTGACGGTACTCTGAAGGTATTTGATGTTAGCAAGTTCACCGTTGACGGCCAGCAGGTTGCTGACGGCACCAAGGCTAACGTAGTTCCGGATGACAACTATGAAGTTGACACCGTTGCAGTTTCTGATGGTTACTTCCATGAATCCGAATACAGATCCGCTCCGTACTTTGAACTGCGGATTGACGGTATCACCGAAGTAGACTCTGACTACGACGCATAATCAGTACACGATAAGAAAGGGAAACCTAAACCATAGGTTTCCCTTTTCCTACTTTTTTGAAGGAGAGTAATTATGGCGCAAATTGCGGTAGAAATGCGTGGCATTACCAAACAGTTCGGCTCTATTACAGCTAACAAGGACGTAGATTTAAAGGTATATGCCGGAGAAATCTTATCCCTTCTGGGCGAAAACGGAAGTGGTAAGACGACCCTCATGAACATGCTGGCCGGAATCTATTATCCGGACGCAGGCGATATTTTCGTGAACGGTGAAAAAGTGTCCATCAAGGACCCGAAAGACGCCTATGAATTGAAAATCGGCATGATCCATCAGCACTTTAAATTGGTTGATGTATTCACTGCTGCCGAAAATGTCGTGCTCGGCATGAATGACGGAAAGTTCTCCGTCAAGGAAGCCGGAAAGCGCATTGTAGAAATTGCAGATCGGTACGGGTTCTCTATTAACCCGGATCAGAAAGTATATAACATGACTGTTTCGCAGAAGCAGACCTTGGAAATTATCAAGCAGCTGTATCGCGGGGCAAATGTGTTAATTCTGGACGAACCGACTGCCGTATTAACGCCGCAGGAAACAGAAAAGCTGTTCAACGTTATCCGCAATATGAAAGAGGACGGCAAGTCCATCATCATCATTACGCATAAGCTGCAGGAAGTTCTGGAAATTTCCGACCGCGTTGCCATTCTTCGTAAGGGTGAATATGTCGGCTCCGTTCTGACCAAGGACGCCACCGAACTTTCCCTGACAGAAATGATGGTTGGCAAGAAGGTTACCCTGAACATTGACCGTCCGGAACCGGAATCCTTAGTGGAAAAAATCCGGGTAGAACACTTAAGCTGCCGCAACAGTGAAGGCGTTCTGGCACTGGATGACGTTTCCTTCTCCGCTTACGGCGGTGAAATCCTGGGCATTGCCGGTATTTCCGGCTGCGGCCAGAAGGAACTGTTGGAAGCCATTGCCGGTTTGCAGAAGACAGAACAGGGTTCCAGCATCATTTACTTTGATGACAACCTGGAAGAACAGCAGCTGGTTGGGAAATCCCCAAGAAAGATTAAAAACTTCGGCATCTCGCTTTCCTTCGTTCCGGAAGACCGACTGGGCATGGGTCTGGTTGGCTCCATGGGCATGGTTGGCAACATGATGCTCCGTAACTACAACAAGGGTAAATCCTTCCTGCTCCGGAACAACCGGAAGGAATCCAAGGAACTGGCTGAAACCATTAAAGAAGATCTGGAAGTAGTAACACCAAACATCAGTACACCGGTTCGGAAGCTTTCCGGCGGTAACGTACAGAAGGTTCTGGTTGGCCGCGAAATTGCCGCAGCCCCGTCCGTATTAATGACGGCCTACGCCGTTCGCGGACTGGATATTAATACTTCTTATACCATTTATGATCTGTTAAATCAGCAGAAGAAAAAAGGCGTAGCCGTCATCTTCGTCGGCGAAGACCTGGACGTGCTGCTGGCCCTGGCCGACCGCATCCTGATTCTTTGCGGCGGAAAGGTCAATGGCATTGTAGATGGCCGGACTACCACCAAAGAAGAAGTTGGTATGTTAATGACCAACCTGAAAGAAACTGCTGAAGCAGATGAAACAGTAAATAACAAGGAGGCGGAATAAGATGGCTAAGACAAATACAGCCGCCAAAGTGGAAAAAGAACCGTTGTTCCACGTGGTTAAGAAGGTAGACACTCCGCAGTGGAAAGCCTGGGCCATCCGGGGCGGCGCTCTGGTAATTGCCCTCCTTATCTGCGGCCTGTTTATTTATGCCGTTGCCGGAATTGGCCTTGGCGAGGCATTTACCCAGATGTTCCAAGGAACCTTCGGTAGACTCGGCAACTCCACCAGTATGAAAATTAAATGCTGGGACACCGCCATTTATGCCACCAAGCTGCTGGCTATTGCCGTAGCCCTGGCTCCGGCATTTAAGATGAAATTCTGGAACATTGGTGCAGAAGGCCAGGTTCTGGTCGGCGCCGTTGCCACCGCCGTTGTTATGCATGACCTGTGCAACTACGTAACCGGACCACTGCTTTATGTTCTGATGTTTGTAGCCTGCCTGTTGGCCGGCGCCGTTTGGGGCCTGATCCCGGCCTTCTTCAAAGCAAAGTGGGGAACGAATGAAACCCTGTTTACTTTGATGATGAACTACATCGCCATGAAAATCATGGACTATTTCTACAACACCTGGAAGGGCACCAACTCTTCCATGGACGCCATCAACCGCTCCACCAAGATTGGCTGGCTGCCGCAGATTTTCAACCACGGCTACACCATCAACATCATCGTGTTCCTGACCCTGGCCGTCTGCATGTTCTTCTACCTGAAGAAGACCAAGCACGGATATGAAATTTCTGTTGTCGGCGAGTCAGTCAGCACCGCCCGCTACGCCGGTATTAACGTAACCAAGGTTATTCTCAGAACCATGTTGCTGTCCGGTGCCATCTGCGGTCTGGTCGGCGGTCTTACTGTTGCCGGTCAGTCCCACACCTTCACCTCCAGCACTACGGCCGGTGGTTACGGATTTACCGCTATCATTGTGGCCTGGCTTGCTAAGTTTAATACGCTCAGCATGATGGGCATTTCCCTGCTGATTATTTTCCTGGAAAAAGGTACCGGCCAGCTGTCCAACAGTTATCCGGCCTTTGGTACCGGCGCAGGCGATGTCTTAATCGGTATTGTATTGTTCTTTGTTATCGGTTCGGAATTCTTCATTAACTACCGCGTTGTCGGCAGAAAGAAAGCCACCGCAGACGGTGCTTCTTCTGCTCCGGCCATTCCGGAAACGCCGGAAGAAAAAGAAGAAAAGGCCTTTGAAGAAATTGCAGCCAAGTTTGACGCTGCAGAAGAAGCAGAAGCCAAACAGGCAGAAGCAGAAATTTCTGAAAAGCAGGAACTGCCGGAAGCAGTAGAAGAAGTCATTGCAGATGTGGCAGCGGAACTGTTAGAAACAAAAGAAGTTACAGAAGAAAAAGCAGCAGAGCAGGAGGTAGAAGAATGAACGAAGCATTAATTGCCAACCTGTTAGCCTGGTTGAACCGTGCCGTTATTTTCGGTGCCATTATTATGTACGGTGCCATGGGAGAAACCCTGACACAGAAGTCCGGTAACATGAACCTGGGTACGCCGGGTACCATGTGTGTCGGCGGTGCCTGCGGATTTGTAGGCGCTTACCTGTATGAATCCAATGCAAGCTCTACCAACGCATTCCTGTTTATCCTGATCAGCCTGCTGTCCGCTTTTGTCGGCAGTGCCCTTTGCGGATTGCTGTTCAGCTTACTGACCACCACGTTAAAAGCAAACCAGAACGTTACCGGTCTTGCACTGACCATCTTCGGTTCCGGTCTTGCCCGGTTCATTGGTATGTTTATTATTCCGTCCGGTACTACTACGGTCAAAGCCATTGAAGCCAACAAGGTCTTCAATGCAAAGCTCCCGGCCGCCCAGACCACCGGTTATTTCGGAAAGATTTTCTTAAATTACGGCTTTATGCTGTATCTGGCCCTGGTGCTGGTTGTGCTCCTGGCCATTTTCCTGAAAAGGACACGCAAAGGTCTGAACCTGCGTGCCGTCGGGGAAAATCCGGGCACAGCAGACGCTGCCGGTCTGAACGTAAACCGCTACAAGTACATTGCCACTGTTTTGGGCTCCGGTATTGGTGGCCTGGGCGGCGTGTACTATGTACTTGATTACAACTACGGTGGATGGTCCACTTTTGCCGGAGAATCCATTGAAGCCCTTGGCTGGCTTGCCGTGGCACTGGTTATCTTTGCCACTTGGAAGCCGCTGAACCTGATCTGGGGTTCCTTTATCTTTGGTGTGGCCTATTGGCTGTACAACTACATTTCCGCTTTTGGCTGGTTCAACGTAACCAGTGCCCAGAGCTCTCTTCTGGAAACCCTGCCGTATGTAGTTACCATTCTGGTTCTGATTATTGCTTCCCTGCGGAAGAAGAAAGAGGATCAGGGCCCGGCCTCTTTGGGTCTGTCCTACTTCCGTGAAGACAGATAAGGAACTATCTGACAAGAAATCATCTGACAAGAAATAAAAAAGAGACTCTTAAAAAGGAGTGAATCTGTTTGATTACCTGGAAAAATTTAAATGAACTTTCCTCTTTTGCTGCTCTGGAAGCACTGAAAGACGAAGTCTGCTTAAAGAAAGAAATGACCGGTGCTTCCGGCGCCGATCGGGTTAAGAACTATCAGGTGCCAATGTCCGGCAATTTAATCTATTCCTATGCTGCAAAGCAGGTAGATGACAAAGTCCTGGACGCTCTTGCTGCACTGGCAGAAGAAGCACAGCTGACCGAAAAATATGCCGCTTTGTATAACGGTGAAGTTATCAACACCGGAGAAAAGCGTTTGGTATTACACCAGCTGACCCGCGGTCAGTTGGGAAACGCCGTAGTTGCCGACGGCGTAGACAAGCGGGCCTTTTATGTAGAGCAGCAAAACCGCATTGCGGCCTTTGCTGACAAGGTACATAACGGCCAGATTGTCAACGAAGCCGGAGAACCTTTTACCACAGTAGTACAAATCGGCATCGGCGGTTCCGACCTTGGACCGCGGGCCATGTACTTAAGCCTGGAAAACTGGGCTAAGAAAAACGGCTGCTTTAAGATGGACGCTAAGTTCATCAGCAACGTAGACCCGGATGACGCTTCCAGCGTCCTTGCCGGTGTAGACGTTGCCCATGCCATCTTTATTCTGGTTTCCAAATCCGGCACCACGCTGGAAACACTGACCAATGAAGCCTTTGTAAAGGATGCCCTGAAGAAGGCTGGCCTGGATGCTTCCAAGCACATGATTGCCGTTACTTCCGAAACTTCTCCACTTGCCGGCAACAGTGATTACTTAGATGCCTTCTTCATGGATGACTACATTGGCGGAAGATACTCTTCCACTTCGGCCGTTGGTGGCGCTGTTCTCAGCCTTGCTTTCGG
This sequence comes from Bacteroidaceae bacterium, assembly GCA_963600825.1. Lineage (GTDB taxonomy): Bacteria > Bacillota > Clostridia > Oscillospirales > Acutalibacteraceae > RUG420. Next base: position 7,688 of record CAVCCW010000018.1, read on the forward strand.
ACCGGACGTGTTTGCACGCTTCTTAAACGGCGCTGCTGCAGAAGACCAGAACGCCAAAGAAACTGACATCAGAAAGAACCCGGCTATGCTGGACGCTTTAATCGGCGTTTACGAACGCAACGTTCTGGGCTATCCCAGCACCGCCGTTCTGCCATACTCCCAGGCCCTCAGCCGGTTCCCGGCGCACTTGCAGCAGTTGGACATGGAGTCCAACGGCAAGAGCGTCAACCGCTTCGGCCAGGCCGTAGATTACGTTACCGGTCCGGTCATCTTCGGAGAACCGGGCACCAACGGCCAACATTCCTTCTATCAGCTTCTGCACCAGGGAACCAACATTATCCCGTTGCAGTTTGTCGGCTTCCAGCACAGTCAAAGGGAAGACGATGTTCTGATTGAAGGCAGCACCAGCCAACAGAAGCTCTGCGCTAACGTGGCTGCCCAGATTCTGGCCTTTGCCTGTGGCAAGGAAGACGACAACGCCAACAAGAGCTTTGCCGGCGGCAGACCGTCCAGCATCATCATTGGCAAGCAGCTGACCCCGGAAGCCCTGGGTGCCCTGCTGGCCCACTTTGAAAATAAAGTTATGTTCCAGGGCTTCCTCTGGAACCTGAATAGTTTTGACCAGGAAGGCGTACAGCTTGGTAAGGTGCTTGCCAAGAAGGTGCTGGCCGGAGATACCGACGGCGCACTGAAAGAATATGCTGACCTGCTGGGCATTTAGTGCTGAATCGCCCGAAAAAACAACAACTTAAGGAAACCACATAAAAGGAGCAAGTCTCATGGTAAAAGACAGCTACGAAACCCCGTTAAATTCCCGTTATGCTTCCAAGGAAATGCAATTCCTGTTTTCCCCGGATTTCAAATTCCGCACCTGGAGAAAACTCTGGATTGCCCTGGCTGAAAGCGAACAGGAACTGGGCCTGCCCATTACAGATGAGCAGATTGCCGAATTAAAGGCACATCAGGATGACATTAACTATGAAGTGGCACAGGAAGAAGAAAAACGCCGTCGCCATGACGTTATGTCCCATGTGTATGCTTATGGCGTGCAATGCCCAACCGCAAAGCCCATTATTCATTTGGGCGCCACTTCCTGTTATGTAGGGGATAACACAGACGTCATTATCATGACCGAAGGCCTCCGCCTGGTGGAAAAGAAAGTGGTTAACTTAATGGACAAACTGGCTAAGTTTGCCCTGGAATACAAAGATATGCCGTGCCTGGGCTTTACCCATTATCAGCCGGCCCAGCCGACCACCGTCGGCAAACGTGCTTCCCTTTGGCTGCAGGATGTCCTGATGGACTATGAACAGCTGGAATATCAGCTGTCCCAGATGAAACTGCTTGGCTCCAAGGGAACCACCGGCACACAGGCCTCCTTCATGGATCTGTTTGACGGAGACGAAGAAAAGATTCGTCAGCTGGATCAGAAGATTGCCGAAAAGATGGGTTTTGCATCCTGCTTTGCCGTGTCCGGCCAGACCTACTCCAGAAAGCTGGATTACCAGGTTTGTTCCGTTCTGTCCGGCATTGCCCAGTCCGCTTACAAATTTGCCGGCGACCTTCGTCTGCTGCAGCACATGAAGGAAGTGGAAGAGCCGTTTGAAAAAACACAGATTGGTTCCTCCGCCATGGCTTACAAGCGGAACCCCATGCGCAGTGAACGCATCTGTTCTTTGGCCAGATATGTCATCTGCGATACACTGAACCCCGCCATGACCGGTGCCACACAGTGGCTGGAGCGCACCCTGGATGACTCCGCCAACAAGCGGATTTCCGTTGCCGAAGCCTTCCTTGCAACCGACGCCATTTTGGAACTGTATAACAACGTAGTAGACGGCATGGTAGTTTATCCGAAGATGATTGAAAAGCATCTGCTGGAAGAACTGCCGTTTATGGCTACCGAAAATATTATGATGGAAGCCGTAAAACGCGGCGGAGACCGCCAGGATTTACACGAACGCATCCGTCAGCACTCCATGGCTGCCGGTGCCGTTGTGAAAGTAGAAGGCGGCAAGAATGATTTACTGGAACGCATTGCTGCCGATCCGGCGTTTGGCATGACCCTGCCGGAGCTGGAATCCGTTATGGATCCGAAGAACTTTGTCGGCCGCGCTCCGGGACAGACTGTAGAATTTGTAGAACAGTACATCCGTCCTATCCTGACGGAAAAGGCTGACCTGCTTGGCCTGGACGTTGAAATCAACGTATAAAGTGTTGTATACTTGTCTGGCTGTGTGGAAAAGTCCACACTATTGATTGTTACCAATTGGAGGTGCCATGTAACATGGTAAAAGCAATTGTAGGCGCTAACTGGGGAGACGAAGGCAAAGGAAAAATTACCGATATGTTTGCCCAGGAAGCAGATATTGTCATCCGATTCCAGGGCGGTGCCAACGCCGGTCACACCATTATTAATAACTATGGCCGCTTTGCACTTCATACCATGCCCTCTGGCGTGTTCGGCAAGAACACCGTCAACATTGTCGGCAACGGTATGGCCTTTGACGTAGAACGCTTCATGCAGGAATACCAGAACCTGTTGGACAACGGCGTTCCTGCCCCAAAGATTCTGGTTTCCGAACGGGCACAGGTAGTTATGCCGTACCATGTTCTGATGGACACCTATGAAGAAGAACGCCTTGGCAAAAACGCGTTTGGTTCCACCAAGTCCGGTATTGCACCGTTCTTCTCTGACAAAATGTCTAAGATTGGATTCCAGGTTTGCGAACTGTATGATGATGAATACCTGAAGGAAAAGATTCATCGCGTACTGGAAGTTAAGAACCTGCAGATCCAGACCATTTACCACAAAGATCCGCTGGACGAAGAAGAACTGTACCAGCGCCTGGTTGGTTATCGGGAACAGATTAAAGACTTTGTCTGTGATACCAATGCATATTTGCAGAAGGCTATAAAAGAAGGAAAAACCATCCTTCTGGAAGGTCAGCTTGGCACCATGAAGGATACCGACTCCGGTATTTACCCAATGGTTACTTCCAGCCCGACGCTGGCCGGATACGGTGCTGTCGGCGCTGCCGGTATTCCACCGTATGAAATTAAAGAAATTGTTGCCGTTACCAAGGCTTACTCTTCTGCCGTAGGCGCCGGAGAATTCGTCTCCGAAATCCTGGACGAAGACGAAGCGCAGGAACTGCGTCTTCACGGCGGAGACAAGGGCGAATTCGGAGCCACCACCGGCCGTCCGCGCCGCGTAGGCTGGTTTGACACCGTAGCTACCCGCTATGGCGTAAAAACCCAGGGCGCCACAGAAGTTGTACTGACCGCTCTTGACTGCCTGTCTTATCTGGAAACCCTGAAGATCTGTGTCGGCTATGAAATTGACGGCGAAATTACCAAAGATTTCCCGGTTACCCCGAAGCTGAAAAAGGCAAAGCCGGTCTTCAAGGAGTTCAAGGGCTGGAACTGTGACATCCGCGGCATTAAGACCTTTGAAGAACTGCCACAGGAAACCCAGGACTATGTTAAGTTTATTGAACAGGAAATTGACACCCCAATTACCATGGTCTCCAACGGCCCGGAACGGGAAGCCATTATCCACAGATAAACTTACCGGCAAAGGGTAAAATGCTCAAAAGAAGCAACAATAAGGGACGGCTTTTCAGCAGAAAGCCGTCCCTGTTTTAGTTGTCATGGGAAGAACCGGTATGCTATAATGAGCCCAAACAAAATAATATCTCCGGAGGGCAGATTCATGCTTGGGAACCGTAACCTTGGAACAGGAAAAATTGCATATAGGAATAAGTAAGCGCTGACGTATTTTTATTTTACGTTAGTGCTTTTATTTTGCAATTTTGTCCGGTACGGAAAGAAGCTGACTCGCCAAGGGAGGAGATACAAGGAGGATCCTTATGCCTAAAAGAACCGACATCAACAAAGTGCTGATCATCGGCTCCGGCCCGATCATCATTGGTCAGGCCTGTGAATTTGACTATTCCGGAACGCAGGCGTGCAAAGCGCTGAAGTCCCTGGGATACGAAATTGTGCTGGTGAATTCCAACCCGGCTACCATCATGACGGACCCGGAAACAGCGGATGTAACGTACATAGAACCGCTGAATGTGGACCGGTTGGAGCGTATCATTGCCAAAGAGCGGCCGGATGCCTTGCTGCCGAACCTGGGTGGCCAGTCCGGCTTAAACCTGTGCTCTGAGCTGGCAGAGGCCGGCATCCTGGACAAGTACGGTGTGAAAGTCATCGGCGTGCAGGTAGACGCCATTGAGCGCGGCGAAGACCGGATTGAATTCAAGAAGACTATGAACAAGCTGGGCATTGAAATGGCTCGCTCAGATGTGGCCTATTCTGTGGACGAAGCGCTGGCTATTGCCGATAAGCTGGGGTACCCCGTTGTTCTGCGCCCGGCCTATACCATGGGCGGCGCCGGTGGCGGACTGGTCTACAACAAGGAAGAACTGATTACCGTGTGCAAGCGCGGCCTGCAGGCTTCCCTGGTCGGCCAGGTTCTGGTAGAAGAGTCCGTTCTGGGCTGGGAAGAGTTGGAACTGGAAATTGTCCGCGACTGTGAAGGCAACATGATTACCGTGTGCTTCATTGAAAACATTGACCCGATTGGTGTGCACACCGGGGACTCCTTCTGCTCTGCGCCTATGCTGACCATTTCGGAAGAGTGCCAGGCGCGCTTGCAGGAACAGGCTTACAAAATTGTAGACGAAGTCCAGGTCATTGGCGGCACCAACGTGCAGTTTGCCCATGATCCGGTAACGGACCGCGTCATTGTCATTGAAATTAACCCACGGACGTCCCGGTCTTCCGCACTGGCCTCCAAGGCTACCGGATTCCCCATTGCGTTGGTGTCCGCCATGCTGGCCACCGGCCTGACCCTGAAGGATCTTCCTTGCGGCAAATACGGTACGTTGGACAAGTATGTGCCGGACGGAGACTACGTGGTTATCAAATTTGCCCGTTGGGCTTTTGAAAAGTTCAAAGGGGTAGAGGACAAGCTGGGAACGCAGATGCGTGCCGTAGGCGAAGTCATGAGTATCGGCAAGACCTATAAGGAAGCCTTCCAGAAGGCCATTCGTTCCCTTGAAACCGGGCGATACGGCTTAGGACATGCCAAGGACTTTGACACGCTTTCCAAGGAGGAATTGCTCCGCCGTCTGGCCACCGCCTCCAGCGAACGCCACTTCCTGATGTATGAAGCTTTGCGGAAGGGCGCCACGGTAGAAGAACTGTATGAGCTGACCAAGGTAAAGACCTGGTTTATTGAACAGATGAAGGAACTGGTGGAAGAGGAAGAAGCTTTGCTTAAGTGTAAGGGCGCACTTCCGTCAGACGAACAGTTAATTCAGGCTAAGAAAGACGGCTTTGCAGACAAGTATTTAAGTCAGCTGCTGGACGTTTCCGAAGAAACCATTCGGAACAAGCGGATTGCCCTTGGAGTAGAAGAGGGCTGGGAAGGTGTCCATGTTAGTGGCACCAAAGACAGCGCCTATTATTATTCCAGTTATAATCTGGAAAAGGATGAAAGCCCATCCTCTTCCAATCGGAAGATTCTGATTTTGGGCGGCGGCCCGAACCGCATTGGGCAGGGAATTGAATTTGACTACTGCTGTGTTCACGCTGCCAAAGCGCTGAAAAAGCTGGGCTTTGAAACCATTATTGTCAACTGTAATCCGGAAACCGTTTCTACAGACTATGACACCTCGGATAAGTTATACTTTGAGCCGTTGACGCTGGAAGACGTGCTCAGCATTTATAAGAAAGAACAACCACTTGGGGTAATTGCCCAATTCGGTGGCCAGACGCCGCTGAACCTGGCTGCCGAGCTGGAACGCAATGGCGTGAAAATCCTCGGTACCTCTCCGGCAGTCATTGACCTGGCGGAGGACCGGGATCAGTTCCGCGCCATGATGGACAAGCTCGGCATCCCCATGCCGGAGGCCGGTATGGCCGTCAATGTGGACGAAGCCAAAACCATTGCCAATCAAATCGGATATCCGGTTATGGTTCGTCCATCTTACGTCCTTGGCGGCCGCGGCATGGAAGTGGTCTATGATGATGCGCAGATGGCAGAATATATGGCTGCTGCAGTTGGCGTCACACCGGATCGCCCAATTCTGATTGACCGCTTCTTGAATCACGCTTTGGAATGCGAAGCAGATGCTATTGCAGACGGTACCCATGCTTTTGTGCCTGCCGTTATGGAACACATAGAGCTTGCCGGTGTTCACTCCGGTGACTCCGCCTGCATTTTGCCATCGGTTCACATCAGCCCGAAAAATGTGGAAATTATTAAGGAGTATACACGCCGCATCGCCGAAGAAATGCACGTTTGCGGTTTAATGAATATGCAGTACGCCATTGAAAATGATGTGGTTTACGTTTTGGAAGCCAACCCGCGCGCTTCCCGGACGGTTCCGCTGGTTTCCAAGGTCTGCAATATTCGCATGGTGCCGCTGGCAACGGACATTATTACTTCGGAACTGACCGGACGCCCGTCACCGGTTCCAACCCTGAAAGAAATGGCAATTCCAAACTATGGCGTCAAAGAAGCGGCATTCCCGTTCAACATGTTCCCGGAAGTGGACCCGGTACTGGGTCCGGAAATGCGCTCCACCGGGGAAGTGCTCGGTCTTTCGCCTTCCTTTGGCGAAGCCTTTGTGAAAGCCCAGGAAGCCATTGGCTCCAAGCTGCCAATGGAGGGAACGGTCCTGATTTCCGTGAAGGGCGCAGACAAAGCAGAAGTGCTGGAAGTGGCAGAGCTGCTCAGCAAGGACGGTTTCCAGATTTACGCCACGGAAGGCACCCGCGCCGCGTTGGCGGAGGCCGGCATTGCTGCCAAACCAGTTAAAAAACTGGAGGAAGGACGCCCCAACTGTTATGACATGATTACGAACGGGGACATTGACCTGGTCATCAACAGCCCGCTTGGCAAATCCGGCATGCAGGATGACTCCTATCTGCGGAAGGCCGCCATTAAGGCCAAAGTCCCGTATGTAACAACCGTGGCCGCCGCCCGCGCCACGGCAGAGGGTATTCATTACTTAAAGACCCACGAAGAATGCGCCGTCAAGTCCCTGCAGGAGATTCATTCCGAAATCCACCCTTTGGACGCGGAATAACACTGGAAAAGTGAATTTTCCCCAAAAGAATAAGGAAAGCCTGCCACAGAGTTCCCTCTGTGACAGGCTTTACCTTATGCCTATTAAAATCTATGTTATTCCGCGTCCTGAAGAGCGTCATAACCATGTTCTCCGGTGTAAAGTACTTCCTTGGCAACGTCAATGACACTTTGTACCGGAACCTTGCTGACAACAATGTCAACCTGGATTTTCGGCATCAGGTCAGTGAAATCACACAAAGAACAAAAAAGCGCAGGGCAATGACTTTTGAAATGTCTTTCAAGACGTCATTGCCCTGCGCTCTGTTCAATTGATGTACAAGTTTATACCATAACGAAATTTTAGCGTCAAGTTAGAAAAAGTGACAAAGAAGAGAGTCCTTTTTTGGCTATTTAACCATTTTGAATAGGATTTGCCCCTTGTTCTGCAGCTCTTTTTGTGCCAAACTTAAGAGAAAAAGAATAAGGCCAACAAAAAAGGAAAGAGGCTTTTATGGAAATTCATCAAAAACGAAAATTCGGATTTGGCATTTTTATTTTTTTACTTGGGCTGTGGAATCTGATTACGGATATTGCAACCAAAAAACTTGATTGGCAGTCCATCCTGATGGCAGTCAGCATGCTTTTGGTGGGAATTGATACTACCATAGCCAGCTTTACAGACCGCGTTATGTTTGATATGGATGCGGAAACGGAAGCTGAACATAAGCAACTGGTCCGTCTGAATGCTTTGGACACCTCTCTTGAAATTGCTTTGGTATTGTCCCTGCTTCTGAAGTTTGTTTTTGCCCTGGTGGGAACCATGAAGGGACAGACAGAGTTTATGGCAATCAGTCTTGGTTTAACTTTGGCCCACTTTATTTCCAGAGGATCTGAAGTGCTGACCCACTGGTACTACAAGCAGGGGAAAGGCCTGCGGAATCAGGTATCCAACAATGATTTGTCCAGCGTTAATAAGCAAACGGTGTCCGCCGTTATGCAAAAAATGATAGACTATTCCGAGGGCAATCTGCATGACATTGCACACTTTATGAAGGTGTATTCCTTCGCCCGTACCATCGGTCTGCAGGAAGGCGTTCCCCGGGGAGACCGGATTACGGTAGAAATTGCCGCCATCCTGCACGACATTGCCTGCCCGCTTTGCCGGGAAAAATATGGCAACACCAACGGCAAGTACCAGGAGCTGGAGGGCGGTCCGTTGGCAGAAGCGTTCCTGAAGGAAATGGATTTACCGGAGTCTTTAGTAGACAGAGTTGTTTATCTTGTTAGCCACCACCATACCTATACGGATGTCTCCGGAATAGACTACCGCATCCTTTTGGAAGCGGACTTCTTAGTCAATGCAGATGAAAGCCACATGTCTAAAGAAGCCATCCTGAAAGCACGGGAGACCTTCTTCCAAACCACCACCGGAAAAGCATTGCTGGATTCCATTTATCTGTCAGAAGCTCCGGCAGCAGACGCTTCGGCAGCAGATGCTTCTGCCCCAGAGGATAAGTAAATCGCACGTAACGGAAAATATAGTGGTGGGTAGCATAGCTCGGGGTAGCACAGCTCAGTAGCCCACAAATGCGCTCATTTCTGCGTAAAAAGGCAAAAATGCGGCTTTTTAGGGAGTGAAATACGCTCATTTCTGTCTGGCTTGCAAAAATGAGCGCATATATTTTCTGTATTGGAAAATCAAAAAGACAGGTAGCCCCCAAAATGCGCTCATTTCCGTATGGAAAGGCAAAAATGCGGCTTTTGGGGATGTGAAATGCGCTCATTTCTGCGTGATTTGCAAAAATGAGCGCATAGTTTTTCTGTATTAGAAATTTCCAAAAATAAGTGAGCCGGTAACTACAAAACAAGTAATGAAAGAGCAATTAACTTAAAGGCTTTAAGGGACAAGGGGCGCCCCACTAGGAAAATGCCGTTAGGAATCTCTGTCAGGGGCACGCTGTTAGATATTGCTGTCAAGAATACACTGTCAGAAATATGCTTTCAGGAATAGGTTTTAATGATTTCCTCTGCCACGGTACGTTTTGAAATACAGCGGTCCATGGCCTGCTTTTCAATATAGTGGTGAGCCTCCGGTTCATCCATTTTAATTTCACTGATTAACAGCCACTTGGCTTTGTTGACAATACGGATCTCTTCCATTTTTTCTTCAATGGAGTAGGTCTTTTTTACGGTCTTTTGGATTCGTTCTTTGGCACTGGCCATCCAGCGAAGTGCTGTTAAAATCATGGCTTTGGAAGTGGGCTTGGGCAGGGTAAATACGCCGTGCTCCGCCACCTTGTCATAAATTTCATCATGCAATTCGGCGCGAACAATCAGTAAAACAACGGTGCCGTTGGAGTCACAGGCATTAATGGCAAAGCGAATGCCCGGGTCATCCGGGAGTGGGGAGTTGATCAGCACCATGTCATAGGAACGCTCCGCCAGTGCCCGCTTGGCAGCACTGATGTTGGAAACAAAGCGGATGGGATGATAGTGGGCCTCCGGAAGCATGGATGTCAGTTCTGTATTTAGATTTTCTGCGGCAGAAACCACAAGAATGCTGTAAACATGCTCCTGCAGACTCATGAAATTCCTCCTTCCGTTGATCTTGTCCCTCTTTTTGTGTGCGATTCAGCCTTATGCTCTGTTGCAATAAATATCCAGAATGGTAGCCGGAATATGTTCCTGTACAAAACTACTTTGCGCAGCAATGCGGCACGCGGTGGGCAGGTCTTCCGGCAGCCTTTGTAACTTTGCAAGTTCCTGCTCAGAAGCTTTGAACAGATTCAGGTTGGTTGGATTGGGCAAATCTAATTTGTTTTCCAATCCGTACAGGCCTGCGTAAATCAGCAGGGCAAAGGCAAGGTACGGATTGGCGGAAGGATCCGGAGACCGCAGTTCCGCGCGCCGGTATTCACCGATGGCAGCAGGAACACGAACTAATTGGGAACGGTTTTCTCCGGACCAGGAAATATATTTTGGTGCCTTGCATTGGCCAAGGCGACGATACGATTCTTCAGTGGGATTCAGGAAAGCAGTAATGTCATTGATTTTGTCCAGAATGCCGGCAATCATGTAGCACAGGTTTTCTGATCCGTCGGACGGGCGGACGGACATGTTGACGTGGAAGCCGTTGCCAGGCTCTCCGTCCAACGGCTTGGCGGAGAAGTCTACAAACAGTCCATTCCGGCGGGCAATGGTTTTGACAATAGTCTGGAACGTTAAGGTGTTATCTGCTGCCGTCAGGGCATCAGAGTAACGGAAGTCAATTTCATTCTGGCCGGGGCCCTCTTCGTGATGGGAGCTTTCCGGACGAATGCCCATTTGTTCCAGGGTTAAGCAGATTTCACGGCGGATATTTTCTCCGCGATCTTCCGGAGCAATATCCATATAACCGGCGGTATCATACGTCTGGCCGGTTGGATTGCCGTTTTCGTCCAGCTGGAACAGGTAAAATTCCTGTTCCGCGCCGAAGGCAAAATGGTAACCGGCCTTCTTGGCGTCGGCCATGGCTTGCCGGAGAAGGCGTCTGGTATCACATTCAAACGGGGTGCCGTCCGGGTAGGAGATACTGGTGAACATGCGCACCACCTTGCCGTGCTCCGGACGCCAGGGAAGCAGCATCAAAGTTTCTGCTTCCGGGTGCAGGAGCAGGTCAGAGCGGGACTCGTCTCCGAAGCCGACAATGGCCGACGCGTCAAAGGCAATCCCGTATTCAAAAGCGCGGGGCAGTTCGTCCGGCATAATGGAAATATTCTTTTGCTTTCCGAAAACATCACAGAATGCCAGACGGATAAATTTCACGTCTTCTTCCCGGACAAATTGCAGGACCTCTTCCTTGGAGTACTTCATAGTGTTTCCTACCTACTTTCTTCGGACTCAGATACAATTAAAACTGGTATCATTGTAGCACCTGAAATAAGGGTTGACAAAGCTTTTTTGCGGGTGTAGAATGCGTTCCAGAAAAGGCAAGGGCGTCTTTGAGTTATGGCTCAAAGACGCCTTTGCCCTTTTTTTAATCTCAAAAATAAAGGAGACAGTATCATGGGAACGGTATCAGACTATTTTGGAAGTTTGGTTTTTGATGACAGAATCATGAAGGCAACCTTGTCTGCAAAGGTTTATGCTTCTCTGAAAAAGACCATTGATGAAGGAACTCCACTGGATAGTGGCGTAGCTAATGCTGTAGCAATTGCAATGAAGGATTGGGCTATTGCCAATGGTGCAACCCATTACACTCACTGGTTCCAGCCAATGACCGGCGTTACCGCAGAAAAGCACGACAGCTTTATTAGCCCGGCTCCGGACGGCGGCGTCATTATGGAATTCTCCGGCAAAGAACTGATTAAGGGCGAACCGGACGCTTCCTCTTTCCCAAGTGGCGGCCTTCGCGCTACCTTTGAAGCCAGAGGATATACCGCATGGGACCCGACTTCTTACGCTTTTATTAAAGGAAATACCCTTTGCATTCCGACCGCATTCTGCTCTTACGCCGGACATGCACTGGATGAAAAAACACCACTGCTTCGCTCTATGGAAGCACTGAATAAACAGGCTTTGCGGATTCTGCGGCTCTTTGGCAATGACACCGCCAAGTGCGTCCGTTCTTCCGTCGGCCCGGAACAGGAGTACTTCCTGATTCCGAAAGAAATGTATGAACAGCGTCCGGACCTCTGCTTCACCGGCCGCACCCTGTTTGGTGCAAAGCCACCGAAGGGCCAGGAACTGGATGACCACTACTTCGGTGTCATCAAGCCAAGAGTAGCCGCGTTCATGGAAGACTTGAACGAAGAACTTTGGAAGCTTGGTATCCTTGCAAAGACAGAGCACAATGAAGTAGCTCCTGCACAGCACGAATTGGCTCCCATTTATACTACAACAAACATTGCAACGGACCACAACCAGCTGACCATGGAAATCATGCGCAAGGTTGCTGCCAAGCATGATCTGGTTTGCCTGCTGCATGAAAAGCCATTTGCCGGCGTAAACGGCAGTGGTAAGCACAACAACTGGTCCATTGCTACTGACGCCGGACAGAACCTGCTTTCCCCGGGCGAAACCCCGTATGAAAACGCACAGTTCCTCCTGTTCCTCTGCGCCGTTATTAAGGCTGTAGATGATTATCAGGATCTGCTTCGGATTTCCGTTGCTTCCGCCGGCAATGACCATCGTCTGGGCGCCAACGAAGCACCTCCAGCCGTTATCTCCATGTTCCTTGGTGATGACTTGCAGGCCGTTATGGATGCCATTGAAAATGACACCCCGTATGAAGGCGTGGCCAAGACCAAGATGAAACTTGGCGTTGACGTTCTGCCGAAGTTCAACCGTGATGCTACCGACCGGAACCGGACATCTCCGTTTGCGTTCACCGGCAACAAGTTTGAATTCCGTATGCTTGGTTCTGCCAGCAGCATTGCCGATGCCAACATCATGCTGAACAGTGCTGTTGCAGAAAGCCTGAAGATTTACGCAGACCGTCTGGAAAACGTAGAAGACTTTGAAACCACCCTGCATGAAATGATCCGCAAGACCATTAAGGATCACAAGCGTATCATCTTCAACGGCAACGGTTATGATGACAACTGGACCAAAGAAGCGGTTGAAAAGCGCGGCCTTCTGAACCTGCGCACCACTGCAGATGCTGTTCCGCACCTGCTGGATAAGAAGAATGTGGATATGCTGACTTCCCACGGTGTCTTCACCGAAGAAGAGCTGCAGGCCCGTCACGAAATCCTGCTGGATAACTACTGCAAGGCCGTTATCATTGAAGCCAATACCATGATTGACATGGCTAAGACGCAGATTGCTCCGGCAGTAGAAGCGTATGCTGCTGATGTTGCCAAAGCTGCTTCTGCTAAGAAGTGCGTAGATGCCAGTCTTGCCTGCACTTATGAAACCAACCTGCTGAAGAAGCTGTCTTCTCTGACTGACAGAATTGCGGTTCAGGTAGGAGAATTGGAAGATGCCGTCATGGCTTTGGAAAAGGCAGAAGATGTGGTTACAGAATCTGCCATGATCCGGGATACCGTCCTGGTTAAGATGGGCGAACTCAGAGTTCCGTGTGACGAAGCAGAAACCGTAACTGCTAAGTCCTACTGGCCGTTCCCGACCTACGCGGATCTGCTGTTCGGCGTAAAATAATAAAGGAGTTTTTCCTATGTGTTCAATTATGGGTTATTGCGGCGATACAGCCGATATAGATGCCTTTCAGAAAGGCTTTGATCAAACCGTTTCCCGCGGTCCGGATGATAGCAGAATTATAGACACCGGTAAGGGCCTTCTCGGGTTTCACAGACTGTCCATTATGGGACTTACCCCAAGTGGCATGCAGCCTTTTGAACGAAACGGAAGCTACGTCGTTTGTAACGGCGAATTGTATGGCTTTGAATCGCAGAAGAAGGAATTAGAACAAAAGGGTTATACCTTTGTCAGTGACAGTGACTGTGAAATCTTACTTCCGCTTTACTTTGAATACGGAACGGAGATGTTCCAAAAGCTGGATGCAGAGTTTGCCTGCATTATCTATGATGGGGAAACCGGCAGCTATATTGCTGCAAGAGACCCAATTGGCATTCGGCCTCTGTACTACGGATATGACAAGGAAGGAACCATCCTGTTTGCCAGCGAAGCAAAGAACTTAGTTGGTCTGACAGACAAGATTATGCCGTTCCCTCCGGGACATTATTATAAGGGTGGAAAGTTCACCTGCTATCGTGATATCGCAAAAGTCGACGTTGTATGCAAAGATAGTCTTGAAATCGCCTGCAAAGAGATTCATAATAGATTGATTGCTGGTGTGGAGAAGCGTCTGATTGCCGATGCCAAAGTCGGCTTCCTGCTTTCCGGCGGCCTGGATTCGTCCTTGGTTTGTGCCATTGCCGCGCGGAAAAGCAGTACTCCAATCAAGACCTTCGCCATCGGCATGAGCCAGGATGCCATTGACCTTAAATACGCTAAGGAAGTGGCGGACTTCATTGGAAGCGACCATACGGAAATCTACATGACACCGGAGGAAGTAATCTCTTCTTTGGAAACCGTAGTGCAGCTGCTGGGGACCTATGACATTACAACCATCCGTGCTTCCATGGGTATGTATCTTCTGTGCAAAGCCATTCATGAACAGACGGACATTCGTGTTCTTCTGACCGGAGAAATTTCGGACGAATTGTTTGGCTACAAGTACACAGATTTTGCACCCTCCGCGGAAGCCTTCCAGGAGGAATCCCAGAAGCGGGTTCGGGAATTGCATATGTACGATGTTTTACGTGCAGACCGCTGTATTTCCGTAAACTCTTTGGAAGCCAGAGTTCCGTTTGGCGATTTGGACTTTGTCCAGTACGTTATGGCGCTGGATCCGGAAATCAAGATCAACAAATACGGCAAGGGCAAGTATCTGCTCCGCCATGCATTTGAAGGTCAGGGGTATTTGCCGGATAACATTCTGTGGCGGGAAAAAGCCGCCTTCTCTGATGCAGTAGGACACTCCATGGTGGACTACCTGAAGGAGTATGCAGAAACGCAGTATACAGATGAACAGTTTGCTGCGGAATGCCAGAAGTACGACTACGCCCGTCCGTTTACCAAAGAATCCTTGCTCTACCGCCAGCTGTTTGAAAAATATTACCCGGGTCAGGCTGAAATGGTCAAAGACTTCTGGATGCCGAACAAAGCCTGGGAAGGCTGTGACGTAGACGATCCCTCTGCCAGAGTGCTCTCCAACTACGGCGACAGCGGAAAATAAGCAAGGAAAAGGTGAACAACGTGGAGAAAATTCTTGTACTGGACTTCGGTGGGCAGTATAACCAACTGATTGCACGCAGAGTACGGGAACAGCATATTTATGCTGAAATTAAGCCGTATAACAAAATTACGGTGGAAGAAATTCAGGCTATCGGTTACAAAGGTATTATTTTTACCGGCGGACCCAATAGTGTTTATGACGAAACTTCCCCGCATTATGATCCGGAAATTCTGAATGCCGGTATTCCAATCCTTGGTATTTGCTACGGCTGCCAGCTGATGGCTTACATGGCAAACGGCACCGTTAGCAGTGCAGAAAATTCCAGTGAATACGGTAAAACCACAGTTTTCACCTCTGATAACATCCTGTTCAAGGGCCTTCCTAAGGAAAGCACCTGCTGGATGAGTCATACCGATTTTATCAGCCAGCCACCCGCTGGATTCGTTACCATTGCGCACACGGCCAAATGTCCGTGCGCCGCAATGTGTGACGCAGATCGTAAACTTTATGGCGTACAGTTCCATCCGGAAGTAACCCATACCGTTTACGGAAAACAGATGCTTTCCAATTTCCTCTTTGGCGTTTGTGAATGTGCCGGAGACTGGAAGATTGAAGGCTTCGTAGAACAGACTATAGAAAAGTACCGCAAGGAACTGGCCGGAAAGAAAGTATTGCTTGCTTTGTCCGGCGGAGTAGACTCTTCCGTTGCGGCTGTTTTATTACATAAAGCAATTGGCTCCAACCTGACCTGCGTCTTTGTAGACCACGGCCTTCTTCGGAAAGACGAAGGGGACTTTGTAGAAAAGACCTTCGGCACCCAGTTCGGTATTAACCTGATCCGGGTTAATGCAGAAGACCGTTTCCTGTCCAAACTGGCAGGGGTTACGGATCCGGAGAAAAAAAGAAAAATTATCGGCGAAGAATTCATTCGTGTTTTTGAAGATGAAGCAAAAAAGCTGGGTAAGATTCACGTCCTGGTACAGGGCACCATCTACCCGGATGTTATAGAAAGCGGTAAGGGCGATTCAGCAGTCATCAAGAGCCACCACAATGTAGGTGGGCTCCCAGACGTCATCTCTTTTGATGAGATTGTTGAACCGCTCAGAAGTCTGTTTAAGGACGAAGTGCGCGAAGCAGGTACACAGCTTGGCATTCCGCACGAACTGGTTTGGCGTCAGCCGTTCCCCGGCCCAGGCCTGGCAGTTCGTGTCATTGGCGAAATTACCAAGGATAAACTGGACATTCTGCGGGAAGCAGATGCCATTTTCCGGGAAGAAATTGCCAATGCCCACCTGGAAACCAGCACCAATCAGTACTTTGCCGTGCTGACCAACCTGCGCAGCGTCGGCGTCATGGGTGACGCCCGTACATACGGTTACACCATTGCATTGCGTGCCGTAACCACAGATGACTTTATGACTGCTGAATGGACACGGCTGCCCTATGAAGTACTGGAAAAGGCAAGCAACCGAATCACCAACGAAGTAAGCGGTATCTCCCGCGTAGTTTATGACATTACATCTAAACCACCGGCAACGGTAGAGTGGGAATAAGGAGGAGTACAAGAAATGACGAAGTATATTTTTGTAACAGGCGGTGTTGTTTCCGGCCTTGGTAAAGGCATTACTGCCGCTTCTCTCGGCCGTCTGCTGAAGGCCCGTGGCCTGAAGGTTGCCGCACAAAAGCTGGATCCTTACATTAACGTAGACCCGGGCACCATGAGCCCGTATCAGCACGGTGAAGTTTATGTTACCGAAGACGGTGCAGAAACAGACCTGGACCTGGGCCACTATGAACGGTTCATTGACGAAGACCTGAACAAGTACTCCAACCTGACTACCGGTAAAGTTTACTGGAACGTTCTGAACAAGGAACGCCGCGGTGAATACCTTGGTTCTACCGTACAGGTTATCCCGCATATTACCAATGAAATTAAAGAGTTTGTTTACCGTGTCGGCAGAAAGACCGGTGCCGATGTGGTTATTACCGAAATCGGCGGCACCATCGGTGACATTGAATCCCAGCCATTCATTGAAGCAGTTCGCCAGATCTCCCTGGAAGTTGGCCGGGAAAACAGCCTTTTCATCCATGTTACCTTAGTTCCGTTCCTGAGCGGATCGGACGAACATAAAACCAAGCCAACCCAGCACTCCGTTAAGGAATTGCAGGGCATGGGGGTTAACCCGAACATTGTAGTTCTCCGTTGTGATGAACCGCTGGAACCTTCCATTTTTAAGAAAATTTCCATGTTCTGCAATGTAAAGCCGGACTGTGTTATTGAAAATATTACGCTTCCTACGTTGTATGAAGCACCGTTAATGCTGGAAGAAGCTAACTTCTCTTCTGTGGTTTGCCGTGAACTTGGCATTGATGCGCCGGAACCGGACCTGACCGAATGGAAGGCCATGGTAGATGTCATCAAGAACCCCACCAAAGAAGTGGAAATTGGCCTGGTCGGCAAGTATGTCGGCCTGCATGATGCCTATCTGTCCGTTGCGGAAGCACTGCGCCACGCAGGATACTTCTACAATGCCATCATCAACATCCACTGGATTGACTCCGAAGGCATTACGCCGGAAAACGTGGACGAACAGCTGGGCGGCCTGCACGGCATTCTGGTTCCGGGCGGCTTCGGCGGCCGCGGCATTGAAGGCATGATCCTTGCTGCCAAATATGCCAGAGAACATAGTCTGCCATACTTCGGTATCTGCCTTGGTATGCAGATTGCCGTTATTGAATATGCCAGAGACGTTCTTGGTATTGCAGATGCCAACTCCGGTGAATTTGATGAACTTTGCAAGCATAAGGTCATTGACTTCATGCCGGGCCAAAGTGATGACGTAGATAAGGGCGGCACCCTTCGTCTGGGCGCTTATCCGTGCCAGATTAAAGAAGCTACCACCATGGAACGCTGCTACGGCTCTAACCTGATCAGTGAACGTCACAGACATCGCTATGAATTTAATAATGATTACAGAGAATGCCTTCAGGAGAAGGGTCTGACGCTGAGCGGCACATCGCCGGACGGCAGACTTGTGGAAACCGTAGAACTGACAGACCGTCCGTTCTATGTCGGCGTACAGTTCCATCCGGAATTCAAGAGCCGTCCCAACAAGCCGCACCCACTCTTCAAAGGATTTATCGGTGCTGCAGCAGAAAAAGCAGACGACTAAGCAAACGGTAAGCAGAAGAGAAAAACAGAGGTAGGCATATGGTAAAAGAATTTAACAGAAAACTGATTCTGGAAGACGGACAGGAATACTATGGCTACGCTTTTGGTGACCCGGAAGAAAAGGTATGTGAAATTGTATTCAATACCTCTATGGTCGGGTACCAGGAAATTGTATCTGACCCGTCCTACACCTATCAGGCCGTTGTCATGACGTATCCGTTAATCGGAAACTATGGCATGGCTGATGATGACTATGAAACCAAGACCCCGACCATTGGTGCTCTTATTGTACGGGAATACAATGACGAACCGTCCAATTTCAGAAGCACAAAAACACTGGACCAGGTTATGAAGACCTATCATATTCCGGGAATTTCCGGTTTAGACACTAGAAAGCTGACTCGCTCCATCCGTGATTACGGCAGCCGGAAGGTCCTGATTACAGACGCCACCACTTCCCTGGAAGAGGGTTTGGCAAAATTAAAAGAAACCGGCATCCCCACGGATGCCGTTTCCAAGGTTAGCCGGAAAACCGTAGAAATTGCGCCGGCAGCAGAAAAGGAAGCCTATCATGTGGTAGCCATTGACTGCGGCATGAAGCAGAACATTGTCCGCTCCCTGAACCGGCGCGGATGCAAAGTTACCATTGTTCCGTGGAACACACCTGCAGATGAAATTAAAGCGCTGCAGCCGGACGGTATCTTTATTTCCAACGGTCCCGGAGACCCAACGGATGTTCCGGAAACCATTCAGACCATCCAGTCCCTGATTGGACAGTATCCCATTTTCGGGATTTGTCTGGGTCATCAGATTATTGCACTGGCTTACGGTGCCAAGACTTACAAATTGAAGTTTGGCCACCGCGGCGGAAACCATCCGGTGCGGAATCTGGATACCGGAAAGATAGAAATTACATCGCAGAACCATTCCTATGCGGTAGATGCGGACAGCCTGAACGGCACGCCACTGACGGCAACCCACATTAACCTGCTGGATCAGACCATTGAAGGTGTCAAGTGCGAAAAAGATAAGATTTTCAGCGTGCAGTACCACCCGGAAAGCGCGCCGGGTCCTCAGGACAGTGCTTATCTTTTTGACCGCTTTATCAAGCTGATGGAGGAGGAACGGAACCATGCCTAAAAGAACGGATATTAAGAAAGTCCTGGTTATCGGTTCCGGCCCGATTGTTATCGGCCAGGCGGCAGAATTTGACTACGCCGGAACGCAGGCCTGTCTTGCTTTAAAAGAAGAAGGGTATGAAGTTGTACTTTGCAACTCTAACCCGGCCACCATTATGACGGACACTTCCATTGCAGACAAAGTTTACATGGAACCGCTGACGCTGGAATACATTGCTAAAATTATCCGCTATGAACGTCCGGACGCCATTTTGCCGGGCATCGGCGGACAGACCGGATTGAATCTGGCCATGCAGCTGGAAAAGAAGGGCATTCTTGCCGAATGCCGTGTAGAACTGCTCGGTACCAAGAGCAGCTCCATTGAACGCGCAGAAGACCGGGAAATGTTCAAAGAGCTTTGTGAAGAGCTCGGCGAGCCGGTTCTTCCCTCTGATGTAGCCCACTCTGTAGAAGAGGGCTTAAAAGTAGTGGAACAAATCGGATATCCGGTTGTTCTTCGTCCTGCCTTCACCCTGGGTGGCACCGGCGGCGGCTTTGCCGACAATGAAGAAGAATTCATTCCGCTGATGAAAAATGCGCTTTCTTTGTCTCCGGTAGACGAAGTCTTAATTGAAAAGAGCATTAAGGGCTACAAGGAAATTGAATACGAAGTCATGCGGGACCACAATGACACCGCACTGACCATTTGTAATATGGAAAACCTGGACCCGGTTGGCATTCACACCGGTGACTCCATTGTTGTCTGCCCGTCCCAGACGCTGACCAACAAGGAGTACCATATGCTGCGGGACAGCGCTCTGAAAATTATCCGCGAACTGGAAATTGAAGGCGGCTGTAACGTACAGTTTGCACTGGACCCGAATTCGTTCCAATATTATCTGATTGAAGTAAACCCGCGGGTATCCCGTTCGTCTGCCCTGGCTTCCAAGGCCAGTGGTTATCCGATTGCCCGTGTTTCCGCTAAAATCGGTGTTGGCATGACGCTGGATGAAATCCAAATTGCCAATACACCGGCATCCTTTGAACCAACGCTGGACTACGTGGTTACCAAAATGCCACGGTTCCCGTTTGACAAGTTTGCGGATGCCAACAACACGCTGTCCACGCAGATGAAAGCCACCGGCGAAGTCATGAGTGTCGGCAGAACGGTAGAAGAAAGCTTGCTGAAAGCCATTCGTTCTTTGGAAATCGGCTTGTATCACCTGTATAGCAGAAAATTCTACGGTGTGCCGACAGAAGAGCTGATGGAATACATCACCCGCGGTACGGATGACCGTATTTATGCCATTGCACAGCTGATTCGCCAGGGTGTATCTCTGGATGAAATTGCAGATGCCACCGCCATTGACCGCTTCTTCCTGCGCAAACTGCGCAACATTGTGGAAGAAGAGGAAGAACTGAAGGCAAACGTAGATGACATTGCTGTCTTGAAAGATGCCAAAAAAATGGGCTTCTGTGACAAGGAAATTGCCTATCTGTGGAATAAGACGGAGCGGGAAATCTTTGACTTGCGGAAACAGCACGGTATCCTTCCTGTCTACAAGATGATTGATACCTGTGCTTCTGAATTTGAAAGCTACATTCCGTATTTCTACTCCACTTATGAAGAAGAAAACGAATCCATTGTTTCCGACAAAAAGAAAGTTGTTGTACTTGGTTCCGGCCCGATTCGCATCGGCCAGGGTGTAGAATTTGACTATTCCACCGTTCATGCCGTCCAGACCATCAAAGCGGCCGGCTATGAAGCCATTATCATCAACAACAACCCGGAAACCGTTTCCACGGACTACACCTGCTCTGACAAGCTGTACTTTGAGCCGCTTTGTGTAGAAGACGTCATGAACGTCATTGCCCTGGAACAGCCGGAAGGCGTTATTGCCACCCTGGGCGGTCAAACGGCCATCAACCTGGCTGAACCGTTGCGGGACCACGGCGTAAAGATCATCGGCACCGACTGTGATGCCATTGACCGCGCCGAAAACCGGGATTCCTTTGAAAAGCTTCTGACTGAGCTGCATATCCCGCAGCCCAAAGGACAGGCCGTCACCAGCATTGAAGCCGGTGTCAAGGCTGCCGAAGAAATCGGTTACCCGGTACTGGTTCGTCCAAGCTTTGTCCTTGGCGGCCGGGCCATGCAGATTGTAGCCAAAGAAGAAGCTCTTCGGGAATATCTTCATACAGCCGTAGAAATTGATGAAGACAAGCCGGTTCTGGTAGACAAATATATCCGCGGTAAAGAAGTGGAAGTTGACGCCATCTGTGACGGCACCAACGTCTTTGTTCCGGGTATCATGGAACTGGTAGAACGGACTGGTGTTCACTCCGGTGACTCCATCAGTGTTTATCCGTCTTACAGCCTGTCTGACAAGGTCAAGGAAACCATCCTGGATTACACCAAGCGCCTGGGCCTTGGCATTGGCATCATCGGCTTGTTTAATATCCAGTTTATTGTGGACCAGGATGAACAGGTTTACATTATTGAGGTAAACCCGCGTTCTTCCAGAACGGTTCCGTTCCTGTCTAAAGCAACCGGTTACAGCCTGGCAGACATTGCCACTTTGGTAAACCTGGGTGTTTCTCTTCCGGAACAGGGAATTCATGAAGTTTATCCGAAAGAAAAGGAACGTTACTATGTTAAGGTTCCAGCCTTCTCCTTCTCTAAATTACGGGGTATGGATGCTTACCTGTCTCCGGAAATGAAATCTACAGGGGAAGCTATCGGATATGATAAGAAACTGCATCGCGCAGTATATAAGGCCATGATTGCATCTGGTCTGGTGCTGCATAATTACGGTACCGTTGTGGTCAGCGTTGCAGATGAAGATAAGGAAGAAACCTTGCCGCTGGTTCGTCGTTTTTATGATATGGGCTTCAACATTGAAGCTACCAGCCTGACCGGTGAAGTTTTGAAGGCAAATGGAATTCGCACCCGAATCCGCTTGAAGCCAAGCGAAGGAAGCGAAGAAGTTTTGGATTCTCTTCGTGCCGGTTACGTTAGTTATGTAATTAATACCCGTGCCATCCTTTCCGGTAAACATTACGGAGATGGTGTTGCCATTCGTCGTTGTGCAGCACAGCACAATATTGCCATGCTGACTTCTCTGGATACGGTTCGCATGCTGCTGGACGTACTGGAAGAAACAACCATGGGTATTTCCACCATAGACGCAGAATAAAAGCGCAAAACAAAGAGGTGACACGTATGCACTTTACAAAAATGCACGGTCTGGGAAATGACTACTTATATGTTTACGATGAAGTGCCGGAAAACATCCGGGAGCTTTCCATCAAATTATCCGAACGCCACTTCGGCGCCGGTTCCGACGGCATGATTTACATCTGCCCGTCTTCCGTAGCCGATTTTAAAATGCGGATTTTTAACGCCGACGGCAGTGAAGCCATGATGTGCGGCAACGGCATCCGCTGTGTGGGAAAGTATGTCTTTGACAAGGGATATACGGACAAAACCCACCTGGAAATTGAAACCCTGTCCGGCATCAAAACGCTGGATTTGCATCTGGTGGGCGGCAAAGTCAAAGAGGTTACGGTAAACATGGGCGTTGCCGTACCGGCAGATGACAAGACCTTTACGGTAGACGGGCAGGAAATCACCTGCACACCGGTTTCTGTCGGCAACCCGCATGCCGTCATCTTTGTAGACGACATGGACAAAGCACCGCTGACCACCCTGGGCCCGAAAATTGAACGGCATCCGCTTTTCCCGGACGGCGTCAATGTAGAATTTGTCCAGGTCCTGGCAGATGACGAACTGCGCATGCGTGTATGGGAACGCGGCAGTGGGGTAACCATGGCCTGCGGAACCGGCTCCTGCGCCAGCGCTATGGCAGCTGTCAGCAAAGGCTATTGTGACTATGACTCTTCTATCTCCGTTCATCTGGACGGTGGTACCCTGAAGATTCAGATTGCAGAAGACCACACCGTAACCATGACCGGCCCTGCCGAATTTGTATATGAAGGGGAGACCATCGAATGATCAAGCCAAACGCTTACTATGCAGATTTGAAGGATTCTTATCTGTTCTACAATATTGCACAGAAAACCAAAGCTTATCTGGAAGCCAATCCGGACAAGCACCTGTATCGCATGGGCATCGGAGACGTTTCCCTTCCTTTATGCGATGCAGTCATCAAGGCCTTGCACGAAGGCGTAGACGATCAGGCAGCCAAGGACACCTTCCACGGCTATATGCCGGAATGTGGCGCTCCGTTCCTGCGGGAAACCATTGCTCAGTATTATGCCAAGCGTGGCGTTACCCTGGATCCGGAGGAAGTTTTTGTTTCCAGTGGTGCCAGTGACGAACTGGGTGACATCCTGGATCTGTTTGACCGCAGCAGCAGTGCTCTGGTAATTGAACCTGCTTACCCGGCTTATGTAGATGCCAACGTTATGGCCGGCCGCAAGATTGTTCATCTTGCCTCCGGTAAAGAAAACGGCTTCCTGCCAGAGCCGAAGGAAGATTTGGATGCAGACCTGCTGTATATCTGTTCCCCGAACAACCCAACTGGTGCCGTTTTCTCCAAGGAAAAGCTGCAGGCCTGGGTAGACTTTGCCAACCAGCGCGGCGCCATTATTTTGTTTGACGCTGCTTATGAAGCCTTTATTGAAGAAGAGGATCTGCCGCACAGCATCTTTGAATTGGAAGGCGCACGGACCTGTGCCATTGAAATTTGCTCTTTGTCCAAGACGGCCGGCTTTACCGGTACTCGGATGGGATACACGGTTATTCCGAAAGACCTGGAGCGGGACGGCAAAAACCTGAACGCAATGTGGGTTAGAAACCGTACCACCAAAACCAATGGTATTTCCTATATCCTGCAAAAGGGCGGCGCCGCCGTCTTCACGCCGGAAGGCCAGGAACAGATCCATGCCAATATTCAGGTTTATAAGAACAACGCTAAGGTGCTGATGGCAGCACTGGACGAATTGGGTATCTGGTATTGTGGTGGTAAAAACGCACCATACATCTGGATGAAGTGCCCGGATTCCATGGGCAGCTGGGAATTCTTTGATTACCTGTTGAAGGAAATCCAGGTTGTCGGCACGCCGGGTGAAGGCTTCGGCGCCTGCGGAGAGGGCTATTTCCGCTTCTCCACCTTCGGCAGCCCGGAGGATACCAAAGAAGCGGCCCGCCGCTTAGTTGCTCTCCTCGGCAAGAAATAATTTTCCCGGCCAGAAAACAAAAAATGAAAAAGGTTCGCCGCAAGGATGCGGATACAGAAATGTTTCCTTTCTGCAGCGAACTTTTTGTTTTTTCAATCCGGATAGATGCTTATGACGGCAATACTTCCATTATGGACGCTGACATTCGAAACCGTCACATTTTAGATGCCATATAATTATGCAAAACAGCAATTGCTTTCCCCAGTGGTTTTTGGTATAACATTTAGGGCTTTTTAAGGCCCTTATCTCTTGTAAAGGATGAAGAACATGAAACACTATGACGTCATCATCATCGGTGCCGGTCCGGGCGGTATCTTTGCCGCTTATGAATTATTACAGCAGAAAGCCAATTTAAAGATTGCTGTATTTGAATCCGGTAAAACGCTGAGCCAGCGGAAATGCCCGATTGACGGTGACAAGATTAAGCACTGCATCAATTGTCCAACCTGCTCCATTATGAACGGCTTCGGTGGCGCTGGCGCCTTCTCGGACGGAAAATATAATATTACAACCCAGTTCGGTGGTACCCTGCATGAGTATATCGGTAAACGCAAAGCCTTTGACCTGATGCAGTATGTAGATACCATCAATATGACATACGGCGGCGCAGGTTCCCACCTGTATTCCACTGCCAACTCTGACATTTCCAAGCTCTGCCTGCAGAATAAGCTGCATCTGTTGGATGCTTCCGTTCGTCACCTTGGCACAGACAAGAACTATGTTGTTCTGGAAAATCTGCTGAAGCGCCTGGAAAAAGAGGTAGACCTGTATTTCTTAACTCCGGTACAGCATATTTGTGCACAAGAAGGAGATCAGGGCTATATCATCCAAACCGCAGATGCCGAATACTCTTGTGACAAGTGCATTGTTTCTGTCGGCCGCTCCGGTTCCAAGTGGATGGAACAGGTCTGCAAGGAGATGGACATCAAAACCCACTCCAACCGGGTGGATATCGGCGTTCGCGTAGAACTGCCGGCACCCATTTTCTCCCATTTAACGGATGAACTGTATGAAAGTAAGATTGTATATCGCACGGAAAAATATGGCGATTTAGTCCGCACCTTCTGCATGAACCCCAACGGCATTGTAGTTAACGAAAATACCAACGGTATTGTGACCGTAAACGGCCACAGTTATGAAGACCCGTCCAAGCATACCCAGAACACCAACTTTGCACTGCTGGTATCCAAGCATTTCACGGAGCCGTTTGATGACAGTACTGCTTATGCAGAAAGCATTGCGCGCCTGTCTAACATGCTTGGTGGCGGCGTTATTGTACAGCGCTTTGGTGACCTGATTGACGGAAAACGGTCCACCGAAAGCCGCATTGAAGAGGCCTTCATTACCCCAACGCTGACCGCTACTCCGGGAGACCTTTCCCTGGTTATTCCGAAACGAATCCTGGACGGCATTATTGAAATGATTTATGCCCTGGATAAGATTGCTCCGGGTACAGCCAACGCAGATACGCTTCTGTATGGGGTAGAAGTTAAGTTCTACAACATGGAAGTAGAGCTGGACCACAACCTGGAATCCTGCCATAAGGGCCTGTATATTATCGGTGACGGCAGTGGGGTAACGCATTCGCTGTCCCACGCTTCGGCATCCGGTGTTTACGTAGCTCGCAAAATTTGCGGGAAAGAATAATCAGGAAAGGCGGCTGGAAACATGAAAAACAAACTGAATGTCTTTGCCAACTGGGCCCAGGAGCAAATGAACAAAGCCGCCTATCAGAAAAAGACACCCACGTACGGGACTGCCGAAGTAGATGATATTCCCTACTTAAATGACGGTAGCCCGGATCACTTGCTGGATGTGTACGCGCCACGGCTTTCGCAGGAAAAGCTGCCTGTCATTGTTACGGTTCACGGTGGCGGATATGTTTCCAACCGCAAGGTCTGCAACCGCCCGCATGGACAGTGGCTGGCCGCGCAGGGCTTTAAAGTGGTAAACGTGGAATATACCTTAATTCCGCAGGCCACCCTGGCAGAGGAACTGGCGGAACTGACCGCCGCTTTTTCCTGGGTGGAAAGCCATGCGGAAGAATACGGCTTTGACGTAAACAATATGTTTTTGCTGGGAGACTCTTCCGGCGGTCATTTGGCACTGCTCATGGCGGCGTTGCAGACCAATCCGGCGCTGCAGAAGCAGGCCGGGCTGCGGCCGGTAGCCTCCGGCATCCGTGCCGTCGGCGCCACTTGCCCGGTCGGCAGCTTCTACAGCAAAGACCCGGTCTCTCTGGCACTGCGCCTGTTGTTCCAGGCGCTCGGGCAGAAAGACCTGGCTCCTTACTCCGTGGAAAACTTCCTAACGAAGGACATGATGGACTGTATGCTGATTACCTCACCAACAGACATCGGTATTCATACTGTCACCCATAAAATTCACCAGGAACTGGACAAAAAGGGAGTAGACCACGTCTACTTCAATTTGAAGGGCAGAACGCACAAACTGCCACACGTCTTCAACGTCCTTTATCCGGAGTGGGAAGAAAGCGTGGAAGCCAATCAGGCACTTCTGCAATTCTTCCGTTCCAGGATGGCGGAGTGAATCAAAAAGAATTCATAAAAAAGGCCCCGTGCTTTCAAAAGCACGGGGCCTTAGATTATCGCATTATAGATTTGTGGTTCGAATCCACCCTCTTTTTTTACAAAAAAATAACCAACCGTAAAAACGATTGGTTATCTATGGTGGAAGAGGGTGGACCCGAGCTCCGCTCGGGGTTCGTTTGCTACGCAAACCTCCGCATTATAGATTTGTGGTTCGAATCCACCCTCTTTTTTTAAAAAAATAACCAACCGCCAAAAGCGATTGGTTATCTATGG
>CAVCCW010000019.1:0-34220 GCA_963600825.1 Bacteroidaceae bacterium
AATCAGACCGAAAACCAGAAGTACCGCAAGAATGGTAATAATGACAATCTTGGCGGTTTGGCTGCCTTCGGAATTTTTCTTCTTAGGCTTCGGCTCTTCCTGCTCCGGTTCCTGGACAGAGTCATCTTCCACCATGGAGGCAGTATAAGGATTGGCCTGACCGGCATACATGCGGCGCTTCCGGGCCTTTTCTTCTTCACGGAATTGGTTGGCCATGGTAGCAACGCGGGAACCGTCCAGTTCGGCGCGGAAAGTGTCTATGGAGCGGGTCCGGTCTTCCGGATAAACCTGTAATGCATTTACCAGTGCGTAAATGACGTGCTCCGGAAGCGTTTCTGCAATGCTGGCCGGAATCTTCATGGTGTCTCGTTCCATACGGATGGATGCTTCCACCGGCGTTTTGCCGGTCAGAGTGCGGTATAGCACTGCGGCAAAGGAATAAATGTCCGTCCATGGGCCGGCGGCAGATTGCAGACCAAGCTGTTCAATAGGAGTGTATCCCGGGTAAACTTCCGTGGCTAGGCCACTGTTTACCGTGCGCGTTTCCGGCAGGCAGAACCCGGTAATGTGTAGCTTATGATCCGGATATACCATTAAAGTGGCAGGGGAGATACCCCGGTGAATAATACCTGCTGAATGCAGGTTGGCCAAAGTGGACAGCACCGGCATGAACATAACGCGGGCTTCATCCCAGGAAAGGTAGCCGTTCTTGCTGCTTAACAGGTAATCCCGCAAAGACTGGGAACCATCCACATATTCGGAAACGGCATAAACGGTGTTATTGTCTTCAAACAGATCCAGCGTCTGTACCAAGGCGGACAGGCCCTGCATCTTCTGCAATTTACTCCATAATTCCGTAAAGGAACCTTTTAAAATGGCAAATTCGGTTTCTTTTCCGCTGCGAACTTCCAAAGGCTTTTCCGTACCACGGCGGCTAACCACCCGACCTGGGAAAAATTCATGGAGCAGCACAGCTTTCTTTTGCAGCATGTCAAAACCCATATAGGTAATGCTGTCCCCGTTGGTGTCCAACGCTACACCGACCAGATACTTTTCCCCGACAACGGAGCGCATAGGCAGGTAGGGCGGCAGTTGAGACGCCTTATCTTCCCGGAAATGGCAGTGCGGACATTCATGCTGAAATTGCTGGAAATTGTTATCTGGCTCCTTCATGCAACGCATGCACAATTTTTCGTATGACATAAAGATCTCCTCAATTTACAGAATAACCTAACATAATTATACCTGATTTCCTCCCAGACTTGTAGTTACAATCGTGTTACTATTCATTGCTTCCTGTTATTTTCTTCCATCGGGCGATGTAACAATCGTTTTTGCGACAAGGTCCGTATTTTGGGACACAATAAAATTAAAAAAGAACATTTGTGTTGACATTGCGAAAGGGGTGTGTATAATAAAAGCGTAGACAGAAAACAAATGTTCGGTTGGAGGTAATTCATATGCCGTTTGCCATAAAAGTAATCTTAGAACTTTGTGCCATTTTCGCGTTGTTGTATGGCTTTTATCATGAAAAAGAAGTCATTGCTTTTGAAGACCGTCTTCTGGCAGCATTCCGTTCCGGAAAAGAACAGAAGAAGGTACAGCATACGGCTGTATCTGAATATCAGGCAGAAGAAGCTTCCTATAATGAACGGGAAGCCAGGGCACTGGAAGCCGAAGCCAATCGTCGGGCTGCCGCTGCATTAAAAGCAGCAGAAGAAAGAAAAGCTGCCAGAAAGCAGGCCGCGCGGCAGAATGCACAGCGCAAGGCCTATGCACAGGGCACTTCTTTTGTAGCGTAATCCAGATTGCTTAAAGTTAATTTAGTTGGTACCCGGTGCCATGTCGCCCATTTGCACCGGTGTTATACTCCAAGGTAATTTACCAAACGGAAAGCCCGGGTCATTTGACCCGGGCTTTTTGTTTGGTTGTTTACAGAAGCGCATCGGCATCTTCTGGGTTTTCCCAGTTGTGCCATACGTTCTGAACGTCATCATTGTCTTCGAACATTTCAATCATCTTAGCCATGTTCTTTAAGGATTCTTCATCCGTTAATTTTACATAGGTGGATGGTACATACTGTACTTCTGCGGTGGAAAATTTGTAACCGGCAGATTCCAGATTGTCACGAACGGTACCAAGGTCATTAACACCGGTACGAATTTCAAAGACGTCTTCGTCATCTGACAGGAAGTCTTCTGCACCGGCTTCCAGTGCCGCTTCCATCAGTTTCTCTTCATCTACTTCGTTTTCATCTTCATCTTCTTTATCAATTAAGATGACACCGCAACGCTCAAACAGGAAGGAAACGCAACCGGACTGGCCCATGTTTCCACCGTATTTGTCAAAGTAATGGCGAACATCTCCGGCAGTACGGTTTTTGTTGTCCGTCAGGGTTTCTACAATAACGGCAATGCCGTTCGGGCCGTAGCCTTCGTAGATGTTTTCAATGTAGTTGTCGGCTTCGCTGCTGCCGGCGGCTTTTTTGATGGCCCGTTCAATGTTGTCTTTCGGGATGTTAGCTGCATTTGCCTTGGCAATGCAGTCTTTTAATTTAGAGTTGGAAGATGGGTCCGGACCGCCCTGCTTTACAGCAACGGCAATTTCACGGCCAATCTTGGTGAATACTTTGGCGCGGGCTGCGTCATTGGCACCCTTTTTGCGCTTAATGGTACTCCATTTGTTATGTCCTGACATAGCGTTTAGCCCCCAAAATGGATTATTCTTAACAATTTTGTTTCAAATACGGAAAATATTATACAAGGGAATCAGATTCTTGTCCATGATAAATGGCTTGGAAGAATTCCCGCAGTCGGTCCAGCTGACCGGTTAAATAAAGATAGCCGAACAGGGCCTCAAAGCCGGTGGCAGCGTGATACGCGGCACTGCTTTTATTTTTTGGCGTATGGTGTGTCTTTGCGTTGCGGCCCCGGCGGTAAATTTCGGCTTCCTTCTCCGTCAGGAGAGGAGCCAACAATTCCGCCGCAGCTTGCTGTGCGTCGGCATTTACATATTTGACTTTTGCGCTGTGCAGATCCGCAGTAGGACGCTTTCCTTCGGAAACCAGGGCTTCCCGGACAAAAAGTTCATATACGGTATCCCCAAGAAAGGCCAGGTCCAGCATGGAAAGCGTATTCGGATCTGCCTCCGTATCTAAAAAGCGGTTCATAACAGCTCCTTTAGGAAACGTATTCAAATTCAATATCGTACAGAATAACGGTGTCTCCGTCTTCAATGCCACGGTTAATCAGTTCCTGGTTAATGCCGGAACTATTCAGGACACGCTGCAGATATTGCAAGGATTCGTAGTCATCCAAATCTATCTGGTTCAGAATTGGAATCAGCCATTCCGCTTCCACGAAGTACATGTCGTCTTCTACGGTTACTTTGAATCCGCGATCTTTCTTCTTTTCCAGTACTTCCAGCGGAATTTCTTCTGCTTCATATTGTTTGATAGGAGGCAGGGTGGCCAGTTTTGCTGCTACGGCATTCATTAATTCTTTGGTGCCTTCCTTGATGGGGGCACAGATGCTGTAGTATTCATAGCCAAGGCCTTCTACATAATTCTTGAATGTTTCAATTTGTTCGTCCGAAGCCATGTCAATTTTATTACCGGCTACAATCTGTGGCAGGTTGACCATATCTGGGTTAAACTTTGCCAGCTCTTCGTTAATAGCGTTGAAGTCGGTAATGGGGTCCCGTCCTTCAGAACCGGCAACATCTACAATATGAACTAACAGGCGGCAACGCTCTACGTGGCGCAGAAATTCATGGCCAAGGCCAACGCCGTCAGCGGCGCCTTCAATTAAGCCCGGAATGTCGGCCATGACGAAAGAAGAGCCTTCTCCCATGGAAACAACACCCAAAACAGGGGAAAGTGTGGTGAAGTGGTATTCTGCAATTTTCGGCTTTGCCTGACTGACAACGGAAATCAGGGTTGATTTCCCGACAGAGGGAAATCCGAGCAGGCCGACATCCGCCAACAACTTTAGCTCCAGCTGCAGGTCCCAAGCTTCTCCGGGTGCGCCGTTTTTGGCAAAGCGCGGCGTCTGACGGGTTGCCGTGGCAAAATGGGAATTTCCCCAGCCACCGTTGCCGCCGCGGGCGGCTACAAAGTCTTCCTCCGTGGACATGTCTGCCAGCACTACACCGGATTCTACTTCACGAATGACGGTTCCCTTCGGAACACAGATGACCAAATCTTCTCCTTTTTTGCCGTTGCAGCGGTTTCCACGGCCATCCTGTCCGTTGGAAGCGGAATATTTCCGCTTATAACGGAAGTCGGCCAACGTGGAAAGCGAAGTGTCCACGCGGAAGACAATGTTTCCGCCGCGGCCGCCGTCTCCGCCGTCCGGCCCGCCGGAGGCAACATATTTTTCCCGGTGAAAGGCAACGGCACCATTGCCGCCGTTGCCGGCTTTAACGGAAATTTTTGCAATATCTACAAACATAAATTCCCTCCGTAGTAAAATAGGTGTAACAATTATAAACAAGCCCTAATTGCGTGTCAAACCGAATTGGGGTATCATCAACAGGACAGTTAGATGGAATTGCCCCGGCTACGGCGGGACAGCGGCTGAGCTGGGTGGAAGATAACTGCATCGCCAGTGAAAAGGAGATTGTTTGTATGAAAATTGTAATGCCGGAACATTTTACCTTAACAACAGGAGACGCAGATACGTCCCCTATTACGCGGTTAGGGGATACCATTATTGTAGACCATGCAAGTAAAGAGGAATTGAAAGCAGCATTACAGGATGCAGAAGTTCTTTTAGTCAATAAAACCATTGTAGATGAAGACTTATTGAAAGACGCAAAAAAGTTGGAATACGTTGGTGTTAACGCCACCGGTTACAACGTGGTGGATTTGGATTACTGCAATAAACACGGAATTACCGTTACTAATGTACCCGGTTATTCTACGGATGCGGTTGCACAGCTGACCTTTGCCTATTTACTGGATTTCTATTCCAGGGTAGGGGATTACAACAGCTTTGTACAGGAAGGTGGCTGGACCAAATCCGGCACCTTCAGCCCGTTGGTTTTCCCGACAGAAGAACTGGATGGAAAAACCATGGGCTTGATTGGCTACGGACAGATCGGCAAAAAAGTAGCGAAGATTGCCACCGCATTCGGCATGAACGTGCTGGCCTACAGCCGTTCCGCGCTGAAAGCGCTGGAAGCGGAGAAGGCCGGAGTGACCAGACAGGAAGGCTTTTTAAACAGAGCAGATAAGAACGTTACCTTTGTTACCCTGGACACCTTGCTGAAGCATTCTGATGTGGTTTCCATTCACTGCCCGTTGAATGCCGAATCGGAGCATCTCTGCAACAAAGACTTTTTTGCCGCCATGAAGCAGGGCGCCTTCTTTATCAATACGGCCCGTGGCCCTATTGTAGACGAACCCGCCCTGCGGGATGCGCTCCTGTCCGGACATCTGGCCGGAGCCGGCCTGGATGTAGTGGACACGGAGCCCATGCCTGCAGATTGTCCGCTGCAGGGAATCCCGAATTGTAAAATTACACCGCATTCCGCCTGGACTCCCAAGGAGACCAGACGCCGCCTGATTCAGATTGTTGCGGACAATCTGCAGGCTTACATGGAAGGTCACCCTGTTAATGTGGTAAATAACCCATAAGGAAAGCCCATAAATGATTCCTTAAAGGCAAATATAATTGCAACGTAACAAGTTATAACTTTAAACTATAATAGACAAGAGCTTTTCAATATTATGCAAACCCAAGCCAAATTATTAAAATGAACAACGAAAAAGACCTAAAACACTTGGAGGGCTAACTATGAAAACATCTGTAATCGGATTTCCGCGTATTGGTACACTGCGGGAACTGAAATTTGCTTCCGAAAAATATTTTAGAAAAGAAATCAGCGCTGAGGAATTGCAGCAGGTTGCCAAAGATCTGCGCAAGATCCACTGGCAGACCCAGAAGGATGCCGGAATTGACTTCATTTCCAGCAATGACTTCTCTTTCTATGATATTACGTTAGATTCTGCTGTCCTGTTTAACATTGTTCCAAAACGTTATCAGGATCTGCAGCTGCCGGCACTGGATACCTATTTTGCCATGGCTCGCGGTTACCAGGGCCCGTCCGGAGACGTAAAGGCTCTGGCCATGAAAAAGTGGTTTAACACCAACTACCATTACCTGGTTCCGGAACTGGAAGATGATACCGAAATTAAACTGGCCGGCACCAAATTCTTTGATGAATATGAAGAAGCCAAGAGCCTTGGCGTAGAAACCAAGCCGATTGTAACCGGTGCTTATACCTTGCTGAAACTGGCCAAGACCACTGGTACCAAGACCACCGAAGATTATGTAGACGCTACCATCCAGGCCTATCAGGACCTGCTGAAAAAGGCAGAAGAAAAGCAGATTGCCTGGGTACAGGTAGAAGAACCGGCCTTGGTTCGCGACATGGACGAAGCAGACATTGCGTTGTTCCGCAAGCTGTATGAAGCCATTCTGTCTGTTACCAAGGACACTAAGGTTTTGGTACAGACTTACTTTGGAGATGTCAGAGACGTTTACGAAACCCTGACCAGCCTGCCGTTTGCCGGCATTGGTCTGGACTTCATTGAAGGCAAGCAGACCCTTGCTTTGGTACAGAAGTACGGTTTCCCGCAGGACAAGCTCCTGTTTGCCGGTTTAATTAACGGTAAAAACATCTGGAAGAACCACTATGAAAAGACTCTGCAGACGCTGACTGCACTGAATGCACAGGCTGTTCCGGTTGTTCTTTCCACTTCCTGCTCGCTGTTGCATGTACCGTACACCCTGAAGCACGAAACCAAGCTGGCAGCAGAATACACTGCATATTTTGCTTTTGCAGAAGAAAAGCTGACTGAACTTGCCGAACTGAAAGAGCTGGCGAAAGATCCTAAATATTCCGAAAATCCGCTGTATGTTGCAAATGCCAAGCTGTTTGCAGGAGACAGAGATTGCCATAACCCGGCTGTTACCGAACGTCTGTCCAAGGTAACGGATGCCGATTACACCCGTCTTCCGAAGCGGAGCGAACGTCAGGCTCTGCAGAAGAAAGTGCTGAACCTGCCGGAATTCCCGACCACTACCATTGGTTCCTTCCCGCAGACCAAGGACGTAAAAGAAACTCGCTCTGCATACCGTAAAGGCCAGATTACCAAAGAAGAGTATGTGGCATTTAATAAGCAGAAGATTAAGGACTGCATCGCCTGGCAGGAAGAAATCGGATTGGACGTTTTGGTTCATGGTGAATATGAACGGAATGACATGGTTGAATACTTCGGTGAAGCTCTGGGTGGATTCCTGTTCACGGAAAAGGCCTGGGTACAGTCCTATGGCACCCGCTGCGTAAAACCGCCGATCATCTGGGGCGACGTTTCCCGTGACCGCCCGATTACCGTAGAATGGTCCGCCTATGCACAGTCCCAGACTGACCACGTTATGAAGGGAATGCTGACCGGCCCGGTTACCATCCTGAACTGGTCCTTCCCAAGAGAAGACATTTCCATCAGCGAATCCATCTCTCAGATTGCTCTTGCCATCCGCGATGAAGTGCTTGACTTAGAGGCCAATGGCATCCGCGTTATCCAAATTGATGAAGCTGCTCTCCGTGAAAAGCTGCCGCTGAGAAAATCTGACTGGTATTCTGAATACCTTGATTTTGCCATCCCGGCATTCCGCCTGACCCACAGCGGCGTAAAACCGGAGACCCAGATTCACACGCATATGTGCTACAGTGAATTTACTGATATTATCCCGGCCATTGACAACATGGATGCAGACGTTATCACCTTTGAAGCTTCCAGATCCAATCTGCAGATTCTGGATTCCCTGCGTGAAAACCACTTTGAAACCGAAGTAGGCCCGGGTGTGTATGACATTCACTCGCCGCGCGTTCCGTCTGTAGAAGAAATTGTAAAGGCCCTGCATATCATGCTGACCAAGATTGAACGGGACAAGCTCTGGGTTAACCCGGACTGCGGTCTGAAGACCCGTGGCGTTCCGGAAACGGATGCCAGCCTTCGGAACCTGGTTGCTGCCGCTAAGCAGATTCGGGAAGAAGCCTGAAATACCAACGCAAGAAAAGAGTAAATAACATGAAAATTTCAGAGCTCTATCAGCACCAGAAGCGGACGCTGTCCTTTGAAATTTTTCCGCCGAAGAAGGATGCTGAACTTCGTAACATTGATGATACCCTGGCGGTTCTTTGTGAACTGAATCCGGATTTTATCAGTGTTACCTTCGGCGCCGGCGGTAGTTCCAACGGCAACCGCACTATAGAGCTGGCCAAGAAAATCAAATATGAATATCACGTAGAGCCGGTGGTGCATCTGACTTGCCTGCATTATGATAAGCAGGAAATTGATGATTTTGCCCATATCTTAGAAGAGGAAGGATTAGAAAACGTGCTGGCGCTTCGCGGAGACCGTCGTCCGAATGTACCGGAAAAAAGTGATTTCCAGCACGCTACGGATATGATTTCCTACCTGAAGCCGGAGCATGACTTCTGCTTCCTTGGAGCCTGTTACCCGGAATGCCATCCGGAATCCGAAAACCGTATTACGGAAATCCGGCACTTGAAAGAAAAAGTCAACGCCGGAGCAGAAGTGCTGCTTTCCCAGCTGTTCTTTGACAACGAGCAGTTCTACCACTTTGTAGATGACTGCCGCATTGCCGACATTAACGTTCCTGTTATTCCGGGTATTATGCCGGTTATCAATGCTTCCCAAATGAAGCGCATGGTAAGTCTTTGTGGTGCAAGTTTTCCGGAACGGTTCCAGAAAATCATCAACCGATACGAAGACAATAAAGCTGCCCTCTTTGACGCCGGCATGGCCTACGCTTTAAGCCAGGTTATAGACCTGCTTGTGAACGGCACGGATGGACTTCATATTTACACTATGAACAATCCACAAGTAGCTCGCAAAATTTGCGAAGGCATTAAGAATATTGTTTGACGACGCCAAAATATAATATTTTTACATGGATTTTACAGTCCCTTTACTTAGGCGTGGTAGAGCTTTCCTACCGGAAAACTATACTGAAGTAAGAAAGTTGAGGGACAAACTATGGAAAATATAATCCGTGAAAACAACCTCCTGTATGACGAAGATTGCGAAGTGGTTTCTGATGATGTTACCCGCGCTCCGTCAGACAGGAGGTTTAACGTTGTAAAAGAAAAAGTTATGAAGTTTGCCGGTAAGTATACCGAAATTTGGAAATTTATTAAATTTGCCTTTACCGGAGCATCTACTTCCATTTTAGAGCTTGCAGTCTTCTGGCTGTTGCAGTATGTTATCTTCCGTTCGTTGAACGAGGTGCCGGTTACGGACAATGCCATTTTGTCCTTCCTGGGCATTGAATACAAAGGATACATGTATTCTTACTTCATTTCCGCCGTCATTGGGTATGCAGCTGCGTACATTATGAATCGGAAGCTGACCTTCAAGGCGGATGCCAATCCGGTATTGTCTACCATTTTGTATGCCATTATGGTTCTTTGCACCATTGCCTTTAACACGTGGTTTGGCTCATTCCTTGGCACCCTGATTAAGAACAGTGGGCACGACAGTGTCCTCATTGTGCTTCTGACCAAGGTTGTGGTTATGACGGTGCCGACCCTGTGGACATACCCGCTGAACCGCTTTGTTATTCACAGAAAGAAGAAAGTTACTGAATGAATTATTCCCTGATTGCGTGCGATTTAGACGGTACGCTCTTAGATGACCATTCCCACGTTGCAAAAGAAAGCCTGATTGCCATCCGGCAGATGAAGCAGAGTGGCGTAGAGTTTGCCCTTTGCACCGGCAGAACCTATTATGAAATTCCGAAGGAGCTACGGGAATTCCCGGAAATTCGCTATTACCTGTACTCCGATGGCGCCGTTGTTTATGATAAGAAGGAACAGAAAGTCATTTCTGCCCGGTATTTTCCTGCGGAAACGCTGGACCGGGTTTTGGCACTTCTGGAACAATATGATGCGATGATAGAGACCTATGATGACGGGATTCCAAAGACAGATTGTAATAAGCTGAATGACGCATCTTATAAGCACTACCAGATTGATCCGAATTATCTGGATGTCATCAGAAGCACACGCGTAGGTCTTGAGGATTTTAGTCAGACGGCAAGGAAACTGACTCGCACGGAAATCATCAATGTTTTCTTTGCGAATCCGGCGGAGCGGGAAGCCTGCTTTGCCATCCTGCAAACGCAGAAAGACCTTGCTTTTACTACGTCTATGGACAACAACATTGAAATCATGCTGCGGGGCGTGTCAAAAGGCAACGCGCTTTTGACCCTGGCGCAGCAACTGCAAATTCCATGGGAGCAGACCATGGCAGTCGGGGATAGCCGAAATGACCTTTCCATGTTTGCCATTGCAGGCATGGCAGTAGCTTCCGGCTCCGCCAGCCCGGCCATTCAGCAGAAGGCCGGCCATGTAGCCTGTTCCAATAATGATTCTATCCCGCAATACATCCTGACTCATTATCTGAAGAACAAAGGAGAAGGAGTCCATGCAAGGTAAGATTCACTTTTTAAATACCAAAAACTCGGACTGCATGATTCTGGAAAGCCAGAACCATTTGGCTATGGTGGATGCAGGAGAAGATAATGACTATCCGGTAGACAAACCGCATCTGAACATGAAGGGCTACGAAGAAGAAGTGGTAGCCTATTTGCTGGACCATTTCCGTGGTGAAGACGGGAAGGTCCACCTTGATTTTGTGCTGGCAACGCACTGCCACTCAGACCACATTGGTGGCTTTGATACCGTTATTAACCACCCGGACATTGTGGTGGACAAAGGCTATGTAAAGCCATACCACCCGGAAGATATCTTTCTTTATGAACGGGTCAGATGGGACAATCTGGAAGTTTATAATCAGATGCTGGATGCCATGAAAGCCAATGGAGTGGAACGCATTGAAAGTTTTGACGAAGCGGAAACCGATCTGGGAGACTTCCACATCAAGTTTTTCAATGGCGCTTATAAGAAGCGCTTTCTGAAGTTTGGCGAAAACATTAATTCCGTCGGTACCCTGCTTACCATTGGCAACACCAAAGCCTTCCTGGCAGGAGACATTAACAACAAAGACGGGGAAGAGTGGCGCCTGGCACCCAAAATCGGCAAGGTGGATTTGCTGAAGGCAGGACACCATGGCTATGTGTTCTCCAGTTCTTACCGCTTTACTAAGACCCTGCATCCGGACATTGCCGTTGTCTGCAACAGCAATTCCCGCATTTATCCTGATGTCAGAGCCAAGCTAAAGTGGGTTGCAAAGGCCGACCTGTATGCCACGGCAGACAACAATGGCGTCCTTGCTACGTTTGACGGCAAAGAGATTAAAATTACAACTGGCATTATGTAATTTCTGGCGATGTAGCCCTACACAGAAGCGGCAGTCCTGCACGGCAACGGTAGCCCTATACAGCAAAAACAAAGGAGCAAGTCCCATATGGGACTTGCTCCTCTTTTCGTAAGCCGGTGTGGCCTTGCAAAACAAATTAGCGTTTGGCAGCTTTCTGTTCCTGCTTGAACGCTTTCCGCTTCTTGGCCAGCTCTTTGGCTTCTTCCGAACCGCTATGGGCAATGATTTTGCCGGCGCGCTTGATGGAATAGGAAACTAGTCCGGCAACCTTGTCTTCGCCCCGACGCATGTCAGTGCATTCCGGATGGTCACGAACCAGGTGAATGGCGTCAAATTCGCACTTGGTGGTGCAAAGGCCACAGCCGATGCACTTGTGCGGGTCAACAACAGAAGCGCCGCAGCCAAGGCAACGACTGGTTTCAATCTTAACTTGCTCTTCTGTCAGATCCAGATGGGCATCCTGATAAGACATCTTGTAGTCTATGGATTCGTCCATACCGGCTTCCTGACGACCTGCGGTGTCATAAGACGGATAGGTGAGGTCTTCTTTGTCCAGAGGTGTGAAGTTACGACGGTCACGGCCAATGGTCAGGGATGCGTTCGGACGGGCGTGGCAACGCAGGCTTTCTGCAGCTTCGTGGCCGGCTGCAATGGCATCAATAACAAAGCGAGGACCTGTATATACGTCACCGCCGACAAAGATGTCTGGGTCATCAGTCTGATAGGTGAACTTGTCGGCAACCGGATAATTGCCATGCCAGAATTGAACCTTGGTGCCCTGTAAGAGATTGCCCCATTCAATGGCTTGGCCGATGGCAAAGACAATCTTGTCCGCGGAGACTTCCATGGTTTCGTTTTCGTCATAAACAGGGGAGAAGGCGCCAGTGGCAGGATCTATGGTGCGCAGGCACTTCTTCAGAACCAGACCGGTAACTTCGCCGGCGTCATTGACCAGAACTTCTTTCGGGCCCCAGGATGGATTTACCTGAACGCCTTCTTCTTCTGCTTCCCGAATTTCTTCGTTGGTAGCCGGCATGGTGGCACGGTCTTCCAAGCAGAACATCTGTACACCGGAAGCGCCAAGACGATGGGCGTTGCGGGCACAGTCAATGGCAACGTTACCGCCGCCGACAACAACGACATTGCCGGAGAAGGTGTCTTCCCGATGTTCATAGCAATGGCGCAGGTAGTCTACTGCAATGTGGGTTCCTTTGGCGGTGTCATTGGCAACGCCCGGGCGCTTTCCGCCCTGGCATCCGATGGCAAGGTAGAAGGCTTTGTAACCCTGTGCTTTCAATTCTTCAATGGTAATGTCTTTTCCAACTTCTACGCCGCAGCGGATGTCAGCGCCAAGTTCCTGAATGACTTTGATTTCCGCAGCAAGAACATCTTTTTCCAATTTGTAGCTTGGAATGCCGTAGGTCATCATGCCGCCGGCTTCCGCGTTCTTTTCAAATACCGTTGGCTTGAAGCCCATCTGTGCCAGGTAGAACGCGGCACTTAAACCGGCAGGTCCGGCACCGATGATGGCAATCTTTTCATCAAAGGAACCGTAAACAGACTGAACTATTTTTTCCGGAATGTAACGGTCTTCTGAATGCAGTTCCAAATCGGCTACAAACTTCTTAACGGCGTCAATGGATACCGGAGCATCCAGCTTGCCACGGGTACATTCGTCTTCGCAGCGTTTGTTGCACACTCTGCCGCAAACAGCAGGGAACGGGTTTTCGGTTTTAATCATGGCAAGGGCGTCCCGATACTTACCTTCCTTGGCTAAGCGGAGATATGCTTGTACCGGTACGTGTGCCGGACAGGCCGCTTTACAAGGAGCGCTGCCGGTGGCGTAGGTGTTGGACATCCGGGCGGTGTCCCGGTAGTCTTCGTCCCAGGCATATTTGCCCCAAATATTGTTATCCGGAAGCG
The DNA here is from genome assembly GCA_963600825.1 of Bacteroidaceae bacterium. Lineage (GTDB taxonomy): Bacteria > Bacillota > Clostridia > Oscillospirales > Acutalibacteraceae > RUG420. The sequence goes on from CAVCCW010000019.1 coordinate 13,298, forward strand.
GTGCTTGCGGATAAGTAAATTCGGTGCCGTCCTTATGACACAATTTCTGTCCTAGTTTTGCCGCACCGCCCGGGCAGACTTCAACGCACTTACCACAGGCAACGCACTTGTCCTTGTCTACTTTAGCGGTAAAGGAACTTCTGGACAGGTTTGGCGTATTAAAGAGCATGGATGTCCGCAGTGCGTTACAAATCTTAACGTTGCAGTTGCAGATATCAAAGATCTTATTTTCTCCGTCTATATTGGTAATCTGGTGAACGTAACCATTCTTTTCTGCCAGTTCCAAAATTTCCAGAGCACGAGCTTTGTCAATATAATGGGCCTTGCCGGTTTCAACGGCATAGTCAGCCATGTCTCCTAACTGGATACACCAGTCATCTGCTTCGTCTGTGCAACCTTCTCCAAGTGCGGCACGGGATTCACGACAGGAACAGAGACCGGCAGAAATATGGCCATCATATTTTTGCAGCCAATAGGAGATATGCTCTAAATCTACAGATTCATTCTGGGTATTAATTGCTTTTTCAACCGGAATAACGTGCATACCAATGCCGTCTCCTCCCGGAGGAACCATTTGGGTAATTCCGGCCAGCGGAACAAAGGTCATTCGTTCAAAGAACGAGGAAACAACCGGATTCTTTGCAATCCGGTCCTTGGTAGAGTTGAACAGCTCTGCAGAGCCAGGTACAAAGAACGGAAGCCGATACTGACGAATCCGTGGTTTGTCCTTTAGCTCATGGGTGTGGTCATAGTTGTCTCCGTAACCATACTCCATAATGCCGATATCTGCCATATCATCCAACAGCTTTTGCAGCTCCTCTTCGCTCAGCTCCGGATTCATGGCTTTCAGCTCTTCAAAGGTGTAGTCCTTCCGCAGCTTCATTTTGTTGGCTACATCGCACATTTCGGGGGTAAGGACTTCTTTTAAGCCCCAATACTCCGGATCTTCCGACGTAACCCCAAAAATCTTGTGTGAGACTACATCCGTAATTTTTCTGCCAAGCTTTAAATACCGTTTATCAGGGTTGGATTCGCCCTGGTATTTGCTGATAATTTTTTTGTTTTGCTCAGGCATAAACTGTCACTCCTTCTTTCTTGTTAAAGATATAACAACACAATTTTATTGTAGACCTTTTAAGTACATGGTCAATATGCGGAATGGCCAAAATCCGGGCGAGATAGTTGTATGCGGCCTCTTGGTTTAGTGCAGAATTTGCAAGAAGGTGGGAACTGTGGCATAGTTTTATAGAAAGATTTGAAACAGGGAAACGAAAAGGGGACCGCTATGCTACAGGACGGACTTTACGAACAGATTATCAATAAAGGCCTTGATTCCGCGCTGTCTGAAACAGACAAACTGTCCCAGACAGCACCCATTGACAGCGCAGAAGCACCGAAAGTACTGGCAAAATATGTGGCAGAAGTGGTGGAGCAGGGACTTGCTAACGTAAAAGACAACGGCGGCGATCTGCATTCCCAGATAGAGCTGGTAAACCGCATTGTTTCCACCGTTATGAAGGAAACAAAAGAGACCGGTTTTGATACGCTTTCGGTGGCGGAGCGTGCAGAACAGCTTCTTGCCCTGCTTGACAGAAAAAATAACGCGGTGGCGTTAACCGGCAAAGCGGAAATTGTTCGCCCGGAAACCTCTATTGCACAAAGCTCTCTTTTTACCGGCGCCATCCATGAGCCGCAGATGTTTACGGAGCTGAAAAAGGAAATTGTTTCCTGCAACAGGATTGATATGCTGGTCTCTTTCATTAAATGGAGCGGGCTGCGCCTGCTGATGGATGAGCTGGCTGCCTTCACACAGAATGGGGGCCAGCTGCGCATTATTACCACTTCTTACATGGGCGCAACGGACGTCAAAGCCATTGAGGAGTTGCGTAAGTTACCCAATACCCTGATTAAAGTCAGCTATGACACCAAGCGAACCCGCCTACACGCAAAAACGTACGTGTTTTACCGGAATACCGGTTTTACCACGGCTTACGTGGGCTCTTCCAATCTTTCCAATGCCGCCATTTCCAGCGGATTGGAATGGAACGTGAAAATTACAAAGAAGGATTTGCCGGAGACCATAGATAAAATAGCTGCTACCTTCGAAAGCTATTGGAATTCCAATGAGTTTGAGTATTACACAGAGGACCAGAAGGAGCGGCTGGCCCGCGCCCTGCAGGCAGAAAAATATTTTGATGCCAACAATGCAGAACTTTATACCATGGATATCCAACCCTATTCTTATCAACAGGAAATTCTGGACAAGCTGGATGCGGAACGTACCGTACGTGGGTATTACCGGAATCTTGTTGTTGCTGCAACCGGTACCGGTAAAACCGTAATTTCCGCACTGGATTACAAGCGTTTCCGCCGGCAGCACGCGGGCCAGCCCTGCCGACTGCTGTTTGTGGCACACCGGGAGGAAATTTTGCGTCAGAGCCTTTACACCTTCCGTGCCGTTTTGAAGGACGCTAACTTTGGCGAGTTATTTGTCGGCAACTATAAGCCGGACGCTCTGGACAACCTGTTTCTTTCCATTCAGACACTCAATTCGCAAGACTTTACGTCTAAAACCTCTCCGGATTTTTATGATTACATTATTGTGGATGAATTTCACCATGCAGCAGCACCTACCTATCAAAAGCTGCTTGCGTATTATCAGCCGAAAATTTTGCTTGGCCTGACCGCTACGCCGGAGCGCATGGACGGAAAAAGTATCCTGCCGTATTTTAATAACCGGATTGCGGCGGAAATCCGGTTGCCGGAAGCCATTGACCGGAAACTGCTCTGCCCATTCCAATACTTTGGTGTAACAGATACCGTAGACCTGGACAAGCTGACCTGGCGCACCGGCGGATATGATAAGACAGAACTGTCCAATCTTTATACGCTAAGTGGCTATGTGGCTAACCGTCGCGCAGACCTGATTGTTTCCTCCCTGCTCAAATATGTTACCGATATTGACGAGGTAAAAGGCCTTGGTTTCTGCGTTACCGTAGCACATGCGGAATTCATGGCAAATTACTTTAATGAACATGGAATTCCTGCCGCATTTCTGACCGGTAAATCGCCGGAGGAAGAAAGAAAAGACGCCAAAGACTGCCTTGTTTCAGGCAAAGTCCGCTTTTTGTTTGTGGTGGATATTTACAATGAAGGCGTGGATATTCCGGAAATAAACACCGTGCTGTTCCTGCGCCCAACGGAGTCTTTGACCGTTTTCCTGCAACAACTGGGCCGCGGATTGCGGCTTGCGGAAAACAAAGAATGCCTGACCGTTTTGGATTTTATTGGCCAGGCAAATAAGAAATACAATTTTGAAGACCGGTTTGCTGCGCTGCTTTCCGGCACCACCAGGAATGTGGCAAAAGAAGTAAAAAATGGTTTCGTATCTGTTCCGAAGGGATGCTACATTCAATTGGAAAAGAAGGCTGCAAAATACATTCTGGATAATATCCGGGCCTCTTACGGTAACAGCGCCGGCCTGGTTGCACGGATTGCGTCCTTTGAAGAGGACACCGGGCTGGAGTTGAACCTGGCAAATTTCCTGGACTATTACCGGATTAATTCGCGCCAGCTTTACAAATTTTCGTCCTTCTCCAGATTGTGTGCCCGTGCCGGTGTCATGGACGATTTTGAAGAACCGTTGGAAGAGGTCATGACCAAGGCCATGAGCCGTTTTGCCACCGTGGATTCGCGCCGTTTTATCGGCTTCCTTCAAAAGGTACTGACAACGGATTATGTGCCGGAGACCGAAGCAGAAAACCGCATGCTGCAAATGTTCCAGTTTACGGTGTGGCAAAAGCCGGTTGAAGACTGCGACTTTGCAAGCCCTATGGACGGCATTCATGCCATCCGTCAAAACCCCGTTCTTTTCGGCGAGTTAGTGGCCTTACTGTCATATCAGTACAGCCACATTGATTTCATAGATGAACCGGTGGATGTTGGTTTTGACTGTCCACTGGATTTACATTGCACCTATACCAGAGACCAGATTCTGACGGCCCTAGACTTTTTAAAACCGGCAACGGTGCGAGAGGGAGTGAAATGGCTTCCAGAACAAAATCTGGATGTCTTCTTCGTAACGCTGAATAAATCCGACAAGGATTATTCTCCGACCACAATGTATCAGGACTACTCCATTAATAAAACCTTGTTCCATTGGCAAAGCCAGAGTACCACGGCAGAAACCTCCACGACCGGGCAGCGGTACATTCATCACAAAGAGCGCGGCAGCAAGGTGCTGCTCTTTGTCCGGGAGTTCAAAATTGACCGCCTTTCCGGCGGCGCAGCAGCCTACACCTATCTTGGCACAGCCAACTACGTAAAGCATGAAGGCTCAAAGCCCATGAACATTACCTGGAAACTGGACAAACCCATCCCCGCAAAGTTTCTGAAGAAGACCAACAAACTTGTGGTAGGCTAAAGTTCGCTGTAAAAAGTGTACTTGGATAGCAAAAGTTCGTTGTAAAAAGTGTTATTAGACAACAAAAGTTCGCTGTAATTTTTGCTATGGTGTGGTATACTATGCTCGTGAAGGACACTGGAGGTGAGCATATGTATCGAAATGCTATTGAAAAATTGCTTCAATGGAAAGAAAGCAAACATCGTAAACCACTGATTATTGAAGGGGCACGACAGGTCGGAAAAACGTGGCTGATGAAGGAATTTGGCAGACTTTATTATACGGACACGGTATATATTAATTTTGATTCCAATGCAAGAATGGCAGAGCTCTTTGCCTCTGATTTGGATACTTCCCGTTTGATAATGGGCTTGGAATTATATACCGGTCATAAAATTAATCCGGAAAATGCGCTTTTAATTTTTGATGAGGTACAGGAAGTTCCCAGGGCCCTTAGTTCCCTGAAATACTTTTATGAAAATGCACCGGAGTATCACATTGTGTGTGCCGGTTCATTACTTGGGATTGCTTTACATGAAGGCACTTCTTTTCCGGTCGGCAAAGTTGATTTTTTAAAACTTTATCCGCTGTCCTTTCGGGAATTTCTAATGGCCACCGGCAAGGAGCAGTTTGCGGAATTGCTGACTAAGCAAGATTACAAAATGATAGCCAGTTTCAAGCAAACCTATATTGATGCACTAAAGCAGTATTATTTTGTTGGCGGAATGCCGGAAGCAGTACAAAGCTTTGCAGAAGATGAAGATTTCAGTGAAGTGCGTAATATTCAAAAAAGAATTCTTGCTGCCTATGAACAGGATTTTTCTAAACATGCGCCGAATGATATCGTTCCTAAAATTCGTATGCTCTGGAATAGCATTCCATCCCAACTCGCAAAAGAAAATAAGAAGTTTATTTACGGCCTTGTACGCGAGGGGGCCAGAGCCAAGGATTATGAAACGGCAATCATGTGGCTTTCCGATTGTGGCCTTGTTCACAGAGTAAGTCGTGTCAATACTGCTGGAGTACCGTTGAAGGCGTATGAAGATTTAAAGGCATTTAAACTTTTTGTTGTTGATGTAGGATTACTTGGCTGTATGGCCGGCCTAGGCCAACAAACATTATTGGACGGGGACGACCTTTTTGTTGAATTTAAAGGCGCTCTGACAGAACAGTACGTTTGCCAGCAATTGAAAACAATAGAAGATTTAGGTGTTTATTATTACACCAATGACAGAGGCTCGTGCGAAATAGACTTTGTTGTTGATACCGGAGAAAAAATCATTCCTGTAGAGGTGAAGGCAGAAGTGAACCTTCGGGCCAAAAGCCTGAAAACCTATCAGGAAAGATTTAACCCGGCAGTATCCGTTCGAACTTCCATGGCAGATTATAAGAAGGAAGACTGGCTTGTGAATTTGCCCCTATATGCAATAGAGCAGATTACCAGTTTATAAAAAGGCACCCTGACTTGGAGTTAAGTCCGAGTCAGGGTGATCCTGTTAGGACAGAATTTGATCTGTCATTAAATGAATGATTAACTTGTCTGTTTCTTTCATGCCGTCGCGAGCAAGTTCTCCAACGTTTCGGATCGTGTTTTCTACTCCTTTGACAACAATCCCTTCTCCGTCATAGAACTGCCTGTCATGACTTTCCATCTGCATTCCTAAAAGGCCGGCTTCAACGGCGGAGGAAATTTTGGCGGCACAGCTTGGCTTGGCGCCGTCACAGATCATGCCGGAATTAATGGCAAGTGCGTTTACTATGGTGTGGGAAATTTCATGATATCTGCCACCGTAGAGGTAGGCTATACCGGCGCCTGCACCGCACCCGGCACTGGTGGCCCCGCAGTAGGCGGACAGTGGGCCGATACCCGTCTTTAAATGGATTGTAACCAGATTGGAAAGAATGAGTGCACGATAAAGCACTTCTTTGCTTACATTTAATTCTTCAGCATAGACAATAACCGGTAAAGACGCCGTCAACCCCTGGTTGCCGCTTCCGGAATTAATGACAACTGGCATTTCACATCCGCTCATACGGGCGTCGGAACCAGCTGCTGCATACGCCTTGGCGCGGTTGTGGACGCTGTTTCCATAGGAACGGAGTAAGATGCTGCCAATGTTGGCTCCCCAGTTATTGCGGAGACCTTCTTCCGCAATGGCAGTATTATAAGAAATTTGCCGCTCTATGATGTCTTCTACTTGTTCCAGAGGAACCGTGTCTGCATATTGAAGAATATCTTTAATGTTCAGAATAGACCGGTCGGTTTGATAGCTTTTTCCTTCTTCTTTATATTCCTTTTGAAACAAGGTAGTGCCATCTTTTTGAATACAGATGATGTTGGTATGACTTCCTGCAATTTCTACCTTGGCGGAATGTTCTTTTTGGTAAGCCGTAATAGAAATATAAAAAAGGAATCCATTTTCAGCGGGTGTTACGGTGCATTTAATGTGTTCCATTCCCAAGGCAATTTTTTGAATTTGCTCCGGGGTAACATGGCTTAATACCTGCAGTTCGGCATCCGCTTGTCCTGCAACCATTCCGGCAACAGCTGCCGCTGCAATGCCACGCAAGGATCCGGTGTTCGGGACAATGACACTTTTTACATTTTTAATGATATTAGGACTGGCCAGAATGTCTACTCGGTCCGGCAGACTCCCCAGAGTCTGCCGGACTTTTGCTGCTGCATAAGCAATAGAAATTGGTTCCGTACAACCCATGGCGGGGACTAATTCTTCCCGCAGAATTTTTCCGTATTCTTCCTGTATCTTTTCCATTCTTTTATCCATAGGGTTGCCTCGTGCTTTACAAAGTAATTATTTTCTTTAGGCAAGTACAATCCTGTACCTGCTCCTTGGATCCGATGACGCAAATGCAACTGTTTTCCTGCAAGGTGGAATTCAGCAATGCGGCAAGAGAAGATAAGTCTTTAGCAGAAGTGGAAAGCAGCTCCTGGCGTCTGCTGCAGAGCTTTTCATAGCTTATCTTTTTAAAGTATAAAGAATCAGCTGTTTGCCCTTTCATTCTGATGGAAAGAAGGGGAGACCCCTCTGCTATTGTTCCGATAATTTCTCCTGTTAAATCTGCACCGGACTCTGCAACTGCATTCAGATAAGCTCCGGACTTGGAAAAGGCTTCTAAGGAATCTGCTGCGGAAGGGTCACGATAAGAATAACAGGCGCAGAATCCGGATTCCGAAATACCAAGGCCGGTTCCGTAAGCACCGCCTTGAACACGGACCACATTCCAAAGGTAATCCAGGCTGACCAAATGAGCAGCCAGTGACATACGACTGGTAAACTGCCCGCCATGTGGCACAAAGTTCCCACCTAAAGCGGCAAAGGAAACATCAGAAGGAATAATAAAGCCTTCTGACGCAGCGCCCCAAGGCTGCAATGCGGACTGTGGATAGGATGTTCCTTCCGCCGGCAAAGTTACAAACGTATCAGAAGAAAGTTCCGGAAAGTCTCCGGTCAGGCTGACGGTAAGGCCTTTTTTGCAAAGAACCCGCTTTCCCAATTCCTGTAAGAAGCTAAAATCTTCTTTTTCTTCCAAAGACTCTAATGCCTGATAGTACGCAATACCGCTGCAGCATTCCGTAACTACACCGGATACGGTGCTGCCGGCAGAAATCCGTCCGATTGCGGCAGAGGAGCCGGCCAAAGAAAGTTCCTGATACAGCGTAATTTGCTGCTGACGGAGCAAATCTAAGATGACAGAAGCTTGGTCAAGCTTTGTGTTTTGTAAAATATGGAGCGTCAGCTTTAGTGCTGCATCCAGGTTTTGGCGGAAGGTGCTGAAAGAAACTTGAAGCTTTATGCTGCAGGAATTTGTTTCATTTTCTTCCGAAAAGCTGGTAATGGAGAATTGGATATCACCAAACAATTTTCGCAATTCATTGGTTAACTGTTCCGCAGTATAGGTATCCGTTCCCAGCTTTCCAAACAGTCCACATAAGAAAGACAAGGCGGATAATTCCTGCTCGGAAAATCCTTCTACAGGGAAGTAAAGATTGCAATAGCAAATTCCGTTTTGTCCAATTGGATGTAAGAGTACCTTGATACCGTCTATGTCTGTTATTTCTGTTGGAATTTTTTCCGGCTTTGCATCAATATCAGACAGCTTTAGTTCCGGCATGGCAGAAAGAACTTCCGGATCATCCTCTTCCATCTGCCATTCCATAAGGTTGTTTTGTTGCTGATACAAATCCTGCAGTGATGTTTCATCCAGTGCGCTTAATTCTTTGTTCAGGCGCGCTTCTTCAGCTTCTCTTCTTTGTTCTCCAAGAGTATGGGACGGAACAAGCAAAACTTCACAGGAATGCGGATTTTCTAAAAGAACTTCTTTTATCAGTAATTCAAAATAACCCTGTTTTGCTTTGCATTCCAAATCCTGGAACAAAGCTTCGTATTCCAGACTGTCTTCCGGCTTGCCTCCATATAACCAGCTTTCCAAGGCCTGGAAGCAAAGCATCAATCCCTGTGGATACTCGCCGAAATCTCTTTCCTGTAAGCGGAATCTGGTATTGGCAATAGCGGCTTCTAATAATTCCTGATCAATCCCTTTTTCTGCTACTTCCAGTAAGGTGGATTTTACAACCTCTTCCAGTGTTGCTACATCGCCTACGGAAATGTTTCGGAGTTCCAGCTTGGCATACGGCTGCAGCAATTCATCTTGTACAGAAAGAATGACATCCTCAGCCAATCCGGCCTCCAGGATGGCTTTGCTTAAAGGAGAGTGGTTATAGCCGCAAAGAACATCGGAAAGGATGTAAACAGCAATTGCTTTTTCCCGCTCTTTAAAGGTACCAATTACGTTTCCGAAAATCAGCCTTGCAGTTCCTTCCTCTTCTTCCGGACAGGATACTTCATATTCGGTTTGGACAAGAGTTCCTTTAACCGGTTTTTGCAATGCGGGAGGGGCAATGCGCTTTGTTTTTTCTGCACCGGACAAGTAGGTTTCATCCAACAGTTTAAGGACCGCATCCAGGTCTAAATTGCCATCTAAAAAGACATAGGCATTAGAAGGTGAATAAAAACGCCTGTGTGTTTCCAAAAATTCTTCATATGACAGGTCTGGAATTTTGGATGGGTCACCGCCGTAGGCAAAATGATAAGGAGTATCCGGGAACAGCTGCGCTGCTAAAGCGTTTTCTGTTAATTCATCCGGGTCTGCATAAACGCCCTTCATCTCATTGAATACAACGCCGTTGTAACAGGCAGATCCATCTTCATCAAATTCATAGTGCCAGCCTTCCTGACGGAAAATTTCCGGCTTTTGATAAATCATGGGGCAAAATACGGCATCAAGATAAACAGAAACCAGATTCATGAAATCTTTGCTGTTTTTACTGGATACGGGATAAACGGTTTTATCCGGGAACGTCATGGCGTTCAGAAAAGTGTTCATGGACCCTTTCATTAATTCTACAAACGGTTCCTTGACAGGGTATTTTTCTGATCCGCATAAAGTAGAATGTTCCAGGATATGAAAGACGCCGGTATCATTTTCAGGCAGGGTAGTAAAAGAAATGGCAAAGGTTTTGTTTTCTTCTTTGCGATCCAGCCATACTAATTCTAATCCGGTTTTTTCATGAACAAAGTGATGCATAACGGCATCCAATTCTGCCACCGGAGTCTCTGCTATTTTTTGAAAGCCGTATTTTAACTGATGGTTCATTTAACTACCTCTTATTTTCCTTGCTCTTCTGCAAGACGAGCTTCTTCTTTTTGTGCTTCCTCAACGCACTTCTTTACAGCTTTGGATAACTCTCTTGGGCAGGATTCACTGCCGTGGCAGGTAATATTGCAGGTACGTTTAATAACATCTTCTGCTTTCATGCCTTCTACAAGACTCATAACTGCGTGCGAGTTACCATCACAACCGCCAACAATTTCTACGTTGAAAATATAGCCATCAACATAGTCAAAACTGATTTCGTCTGCGCAAACTTCCTCAACTGTTTTAAAAGTAAAATGCTTGTTCATAAGATAGATCCTTTCTTTGGGCATTTAGCCCTGTTCTTTATTTTCTTCTTTTTCTTTTTGTAAATTGCAGAAAGTGGTATAAACCTCATTATTTCCATAAAGCTGATCATGGGTACCGGTGGCGGAAATAGTTCCATTATGCAATACCACAATTTGATCTGCTCTTTGAATTTCCTGCATGTTATGGGTAACAAGGATGGTTGTTCTTCCTTGCATAACCTGATTTAACGTTGCTTGGACTTCGGCTGTATTTTTGGCATCCAAACTGCTGGTGGCTTCATCTAAAAGAAGGTAATCCGGGTTCTTTATCAGTGCACGGGCAATGGCAATTCTTTGCCGTTCACCGCCGGATAATTTACCACCGATTTCACCGATTAATGTATCAAAGCCGTTTGGAAGAGCCATGATAAAGTCATAAGCATTTGCCATTTTGGCAGCATTGATTAATTCTTGCTCAGAAACTTCATGTTCCAGTCCATAGCAGATATTGTCACGGATGCTGCAGGACAAAAGCGGGCTGTTTTGCTGAATATATCCAAAGACACTGCGCCACTCATTCAAGTGGATATCCGTAATAGGAATATCTCCAAATAAAATTTCTCCGCTGGTAGGCGCATAAAAGCGTTCCAACAAATTTAGGATGGTTGTTTTACCAGCACCACTTACACCCACAATGGCAGTTACTTTTCCTTTCGGAATAGTAAAGTTCACATTATTTAAAATCTGTTTTTCATGGTATGCAAAGGACAGATTCTTTAGGGTAATGTCTTTATCTGCAAGGGCAAAGGAAATTTTGGATTGCATAGGTTCATCCGGGAGATTCATAATACGGCTGGCTTCTGCAGTCATGCCTTGTACCTGCTTTATGGTTTCATAACATAAAATAGGCTGAATGATGTATACCGGAACAATTTCCATGTACATAACCAAGGTAACCAAATTGCCGGAAGTAATTTCTCCTTTTGCAACCAGAACGCCACCATATACCAACATGAGCGCTTTGCATAAAGCAGAGGCGGAATAGGTTAGTGGTTGGATGACCATTTGCACATAGGCTAATTTCCGGTCTGCCTTGAAGAGTGCTTTTGTTTGGCTGCGATTTACTTTTGATTCTTTTTCTTCTGCACCGGTACTTTTCATCAATTTAATATTGAATAAGCGATCCGCTACATAACAGGTTAACTTTGCGTAAGCCCCTTGCCTTTCATCATTGGCCCTGCTGACCATACGTCCTGTAATAACACAGACAACAATGGACCATGGAATGACCAAAAGCAGGGAATAAGTCATTTTAGAAGAAATCTCAAAGACAGAAACCAGGGTAAGAATCAACGTGTAAATCATGGTAAACATACTAATTAAGTAAAATACCAGATAACTTACCATAGAAGTGTCCATGGTTACACGGGAAATCAGAGAAGATGGACTCATTTCCAAAAACCATTTCATAGGAATATGAATCAGCTTTTTACTAACTGCCTGTTGCAGATTTCGGTCACAAAGATTGGAAAGCCAACTTTGGAAAATTGCAATGGCAATGGAAGCTAATCCGGAAACAATGGTAACCCAGGCGTAGGTACGAATCAGGCTGGAGTCAAAGATATTACCCTCCATGATTTCACCGGCCACTTCCGGAAGCATAACGGAAAGGGTAGAAATACCCATGGAGGCAAGAATAAACAAAATACACCGGCCCCATGGCAGTTTTGCAAGTTTTAGCAGATGGATAAATGATTTCATTCTGTGGCACCTCCTGTTAAAACCTGTTTTTGGTACATCTCTTTGTACCACCCATCTTGTGCTACCAGGTTTTCGTGGATACCACAGGTTTTTGCTTGTCCGTCTTCTAAGACAATAATCTGATCAGCATGCTTTACATTTCGGATTTTGTGGGTAATTAAAATAACCGTACAATCTTTCAGCTTTTCGCGAATCAGTTGTTCTGTATCTTTTTCAGCACAAATATCCAAATTAGAAGTGACCTCATCCAGCAAAACAATTGCCGGAGGATGTAAGAGCATTCTTGCAATGCAAATTCTTTGTCGCTGTCCACCGGAAAGATTGCAGCCACCTTCACCAACTTCGGTATCCAACCCATTAGAAAGTTCAGATAATAGCTTTGTCATGCCAATGTTATCCAGTTGTTCCAGTAATTGTGCATCAGAAAGAGGCGTTTCATCCTGGTACAGTAAATTATCCCGTACCGTACCATCTATCAGCCAGGCACTTTGTGTTACGTAACCAACAGCATTTCGCCAAGAACGCAAGGTGTAATCGGAAATGGCATGTTCTCCGTAAAAAATGGAACCGTTATCCGGATTGTAGAAACGCTCCAACAAATTAAGGATGGTACTTTTACCGGCACCACTCATTCCCACAATGGCAGTTGTTTTTCCGCTTGGAATGGTAAAGCTTAAATCCTGTAATACAGGAGCTTCATCATAAGTAAAAGAAACGTGGTCAAACCGGAGGTCTTTGTTTTCCTGTTTGAAAGGAATACCGGTATCATAAGCGTCTTCCTCTGTTTCAGAAAGGTCGGAAATACGCCGCATGGCACCTTGTGCGGTTTTTAAATCGGTCCAGATGGACATAATAGAATCCACGCTTCCGGAAAGGTTGGTAGCATATAGATAGAAGGCAACCCAAATGCTGACGGTAATAATATTTCTACGAATCAGATAAATTCCAAAGAAAATAACAATCAGGGATTCCGCTACTGTTAAAAGGGTAGAAAGAGAGGAAAAGGCATTGGTAATCCAAGTCATTTTCATCTTGGTTTTATAAAGTTCACCCGTTTTTTCTTCACTTTGTTTAGTAGCTTTTTCTTCTTGAACAAAAATTTTGACAAGAGGAATGTTAGTAAGAATTTCTGAAATGCCTCCGGTTAACTCGGCAACACGTAACTGTAAGGTGTTATTCCATTTGAAATCTACGCGACCTTTTACAATTCCCATAAGAATAATCATAGGAATGATAATGAGCTCTGCCATAACCAGACGCCAGTCATAAGAAAAAAGGATGATTGCGGTCCCAACCAGTGTGTAGACGTTGGAAACCAGACCGGCAATGTCGTCTGTTAAGAAATCGCTTAGCAAAGTGGTGTCTTCTACCACACGGCTAATGACTTCAGAGGAACCATTCTTATCGTAAAAACGTAAGGGAAGCCGAATTACCTTGTCCCACAGAGTGTTTCTGAATCGCTCGGAAATCATGCCTTTGACAATCATGCAAACGGATTGATACAGTGTGTCAGCAAAGGCACCGGCAATTAATACCGCAAGAGTTGCAACAATAATTTTTGTGCTGAAATCTCCTGCAGAAATTTGTTCGGTATAAGATGGAAACATTAAATTTAGTTGTGCTACCAAAAGGGAAGAGGCAATGCACAGCAAAATCCATCCATAAGGAAGCTTGGTTTGTCTTACCAGGCGAAGAAATGGTTTCCAGTCTTGCTTCTTTCGTTTTTCTTTTTTCATCAAACCAATCCTTACTCAACTAATGTTGTTGTAAATCTGTCATCAAAGTAAGCAAGAATGGAAGCCTTTAAGTATTCTTCCAGTTGCATTTTGACATAATCTCCGTAAGACATACTTTGCTTCAGTTCTTCTTCTGTGTACTCGTCAGACATCATGCTTTCAATCATGGCATTATAGTCATCTTCCGTAAAGTGGACATCCTCTTCTTCTGCCATAGGTTCGGCAATGGCACACAGTTTTAATGTTTTGTCAATTTCTTCGCGGTATTTTTGCTGGCATTCTTCCATTGTCTTGCCATGGAATTTTGCTTTCATAAATTCAGCAAAATCTTCTCCTAATTCGGCCTGCAGATAAGACATGTCCTTGATAAACTGATTTTCAATTTCAGATGGCTCCAGTTCAAAAGTACTGTTTTCCACAAGCTGCTTGCTGACCATTAGCCAGATTGCATTTTGCTTCTTTTCTTTGTCTTCTTCTTCCAGTTCGGCAAAGGCATAAGCATCGTATTCTGCACGGGTACTTACGTCTTCTAAACCAAGCCGGGCAGCCATGTCATCGGTCAGTTCCGGTACAATGCGGCGCTTGTGCCAAAGAACGGTGACTTCAACCGGCGAGTCAGCCATTTTTGCTGAAATGGTGTCACCTGTTTTTTTGCCGAGTAAAGCAGCTTCTATTTCTTCTGAATAGAAGCCCTTTCCAAGGTTGAAGCGGTCACAGTCACTGCAAAGCATAGGATCCTTACTGTCAACTTTAACAGCTACAATATCTCCCTTTTGAATTTCATCTGACTGATCTTCAATTGTCAGAAAGTGTTCCGCTGCCTTATAAATTTTCTGATCTAGATCTTTTTGGTGTACCTTTAATTGAAATAGTACATCCGGCAGCTCAGCTTTTGTAAAATCGAATAAATTTAGCACTTTTGCCATAAAAGACAACCTCCTGTTTATGCTCCTAGAGTGTTTGGATGACAAACAACACTTGCTTACTTATACTAATAAATAGGGGAGCAAGTAAATTGCTTTTGCGCATTTCGTTATTTTTTCGGGGTATTTCGTTATTTTTCAGTAAAATATGGATGAAGAAAAGGGGCTTGCTGCAGCAAGCCCCTTTTTTATTTAATGTTATTTGTTTAATTGTAATGGGATACGGGCAATAAAGTGTACCGTTTGATTATCAAATTCCGGATACACTGTTCCATCATATTTTTCGGCAACCCGAAGTGCATTGGTTAATCCCAATCCTTCATGAGAATTTTTTGTGGTGAAGCCGGGTTGAAAAATGGAACTCATTTCTTCCGGTGTTAAATGACATTGGTTGGATACCTTAATGATATTGTTGCGTCCCCGTTTAATAATGAGCAAATGGATGGTTCTGGATTCCATTTCCGGGTGTAATTCCAGCTCATCTATGGCGTTTTGTAACAAGTTTCCCAGAATGGTATTGGTTTCAAAAACAGAAGAGGCAATGAATTGAAGATTGTCATGAATTTCCACCTCCAATTGCAGACCTTTTTGGAGTGCTGCTTCCTGGAAGGTGTTTAACAAGGCACTGGTTGCGGGATGGAAAAGGGGAAGCAGATTGTTGGTGCTGCTTATGGTGCTCATCATGCTGTTGGCATATTCTTTGCACTCTTCATATTTTCCGTTTTCAATCATGCCGTAAATGGTTTGTATATGAAAATTAAAGTCATGCCGTTGAGAGCGGATAATCCGCATGAAATTCAGTAATTCCGTCTGATACTGTTTATCTATTACCTGTTCCATTTTCTGTTGCAAATTATGCACTTGTTGCCGCAACTGCATTAAAACAACAACGTGAATCAGCAAAGTAAAAATCAGCAAATAAACTGACAGGGTAATAAGGGGACTCAGTAAAAAAATCTGCCAAAGCAGAAGCAGGGTCAGTCCCGGGAAAAAATAGAGCTGTTGGAATTTGACTTCTTCTTTTTGATCTTTTGTTAAAATGTAGTCTTCCGAGAAAATAGAAAGGTTTCCAAGCCAAAGCAGAAAGGGTAGTAAAACAAGAATCCCGAAAAGAATCAGAACAGATTGTCTGCTGCTTTGAAAGAAAGCAAGGATTACCTGATTGGAAAAACAGATATTAAGAGCAATTAATACAAATACGGCAGAGGTACACCAGTTTTTATCTGACAAATAAAACGCAAGAACGAAAGCAGATACAGAAACGAAAATGGCAATGGGAACCGTAATGGCCAAATTGGAAAAGAAGGCAAGGGGAAGAGACAAAATGGCTGGAATCAGGGAAGCGTATACCGCTTTCATTGCTCTTTGCCAGGTTAGTAAGTAAGCAGACAAGAATGCCGCATAAGTAAAAACTACTATTTTAACTACAGAAAAGACTGTTGCGGCCATGTTTTTCTCCTTTTTCTTTAACGGATCCTGATTATAGTATTTTGATGCCCTGTTGTTCCAACACGGCACGTAACGCCGAATAATTATCCCGACTGAGTGGAATTTCTTCCGCTATTCCTTTTAGTTTCATTAAATAAGAACGATGAAACATATCGGAACTGATAGATTCAATTAATGCCAGCTGTACAACAAAGGATTGGTGGCTTCTGTAAAATCCGTATTCTTCAAAGACCTGATACAGCTTCTTTAACGTTTCCGTTGTTTCCAAGACCCTGCCGTCTGTGCAAACCACACGCACCTTGCGCCCGACGGTTTCCAAATATGCTACAGTTCCGATGGTAACAAATTCAAGACGGGATTCTACATGAAGTCCGATTTGTTTCTGTGAGGGAGATTGCAGTGGCTTCTTCTGTGCCTTTTCAGCTGCCAAATTTAATACCTGCTCCAACCGGGAAACGCTGATTGGTTTTACCAAGAAGGAGAGTGGCTGGTAATTGTAGCCCTCCAAGGCAAAGTCAGAGTGACCAGTTACAAAAACATATTGTATGTTTGGATAATGACTATGCAGGTAAGCAGCCACCTCAAAGCCGTTCATTTCTTCCATCTCAATATCCAGAAAAACTAGGTCTACCGGATTCTTACGAATGAATGATATGGCTTCCATGCCGGATTCTACGGAACCAACAACGGAGACTTCCGGAAACAGTTCCAACGCTTGTTCTATTATTTTTCTGGAACCACTGTCGTCATCCACAAGCAATAAGTTTAGCATAACGGATTTCCTGCTTTCTCCTTAGTAAATTATCTTGAATTTTAACACACGAAGCCGGTTCTGTCACAAAAATGTGGGTATACCTTCTGCAAAACCTTCGCCGTAGACTTCTTGTGCGTCACAGACAATGACAAATGCGGTAGGATCCTTTTGTATGACTGCCTTTTTTAAAGAAGCTATGCGATTTGGCTTGAATGCACAAACTAATAGTGCTTTATCCTCTTGTGTGAAGCCGCCTTTGGCCTGTATTTCCGTAATGCCAAGATCCATTTGTAAAAGCTCTTGACGGAGTTGCTCGGCATTACTGCAGATAATGCAGGCTACTTTAGATGTTTTTCTGCCGTAGATGACCTGGTCCATGGCACTGCTACAGATGTACATGGCAATAACGGCGTATAAACCGTCTTTTAAGGAATGAAAGGTAATTGTGTAAAAGGCAATAACGCACAGGTCAATCAGAAGACAGATCTTGCCAATTTGGATATGACGAAATTTGTGCTTTAGTAAGGTGGCAGCAAGTTCGGTTCCGCCGGTTGTGGCCCCAACCCAGAGCTGAACTCCCAGACCGATTCCGGTTACAGCACCGCCAAAGAGGCAGACCAGCAAATGATCCTCTATTGGTTGAAAAGTAAAGAATTTCGGCAGCAGATCAACTGCAAGAGAACTGGTTAGCATGGCAAACACAGAAGAAAGCAGAAGCTTTATGCCTTGGAGGTGAATGCCAAGGAGAAACAATGGAATATTAAGAAGAATAACCATGGTACCAATGGGAAGAAAAGGAAGATAATGGTTTATCGTTTGTGCAAGACCGGTAAAACCGCCCATAACAATGTTGTTGGGAACGAACAGCCAGTCAAACGCCAGGGCATAGATAAAGCTGCCAAGTAAAATCAGAAGATATTCTTTTCCTGTTTGCAGGACTTTTTGTTTCATAGAGCACCTCCGGTAATCTGTCAAATAGCAGGTCTTTTCCAGCACTATTCTATCACCGTTCTTTTGTTTTTTACCAGTTCTATCTATGGATAATAAAAACTTCTTGACCTGGAGTCAGGTCCAGGGCTTATAGTTAGTCATAGTATCCTGGAAGATGCGCTAGAAGATACGAAATCAGGGAGGAATAAAAAATGGCAAAAGATGCTGCATTAGACGCAAGATCCAAGCACGAAAATGAGATGGTATTCCCCATCGGCGCCCCCAATGACGCATATGCAAAGTATTTTATTGGTCAGAGCTATCTGGCACCGGTTTCTACGGAGCAGCTTGGTATTTTCAATGTGACATTTGAACCGGGCTGCCGCAACAATTGGCATATTCACCATGCGAAAAACGGTGGCGGGCAGATACTAATCTGTGTTGCGGGCAGAGGCTTTTATCAGGAATGGGGCAAACCTGCACGTGAACTTCTCCCGGGCGATGTAGTGAACATCCCTGCCAACGTAAAACACTGGCACGGAGCCGCACCGGACAGCTGGTTTTCTCATCTTGCTATGGATGTGCCAGGTAAAGACAGCTCTAATGAATGGCTGGAAGCTGTAGATGATGAGGCTTACAGAGAAGCAACGGCAAGGGAGAATAAGCATAATGGCTAAATTTTGTCCTGGAGTTAACCAAATAAAAACCAGCAGGTAATTAAGCCTGCTGGTTTTTGTTTGCAATGGATAGTTCTTTGATTTTAAAACTGTCCCATAAAACGGACTACATAGCATCATGTCATGGGTGTAGGAACAAACCTGCCGTAGTATAATAGGGTTAAATCCAGTTATGCTATGCGAGGTGGAACTACATGACAATTGCAGAAGCGCGCAGAATACAAAGGAAATTTTACGAAAACCCAAATCCAACGGAGGATGATGCATTCCTCTTTACGGAAGCAATGGATTATATTATCCAAAGCACGAAGGATCCCCATGCAATGCTCTCACTTGGCGGATACTATTATGACAAGCGCAATTTTGACCTTGCTCTGAAGTATTACGAAATGGCGGCGGAAGAAAAGCTGGATGATGCCTATGAGTGCCTTGGTTACGTCTGGTATTACGGCAGAACAGGAACAAAGGATTATGAAAAGGCCTTCCGGTATTTTAAATTGGCAAAGGATGCCGGTAATATTGTTGGTGCATACAAGCTTGCAGACATGTATAAAAACGGATATTACGTGGAAAAGGACTATGATAAATATTGTGAAATTATAGAAGAACTATATCCGCAGGTCAAAAATACTACATGCTTAGGGGACCCACTGCCGGAAATAGCCACCCGCCTTGCCCACATTCGTGCGGAGCAGGGAAGAATCGGGGAAGCAGTGGAACTGTATTATTTTGCAAAGGATTTCCTTGCCCAGCGAATCAGCTATAACCCCTTCTTTGGCTCTCTTAATATTATGATGTGGCTTGAGGATGACCTGTATAAGCTTATCCGGTTTGACCGGGATCATTTTGACCTGTATGACCTGTATTATCTTGCCAAAGAACCGGCCAAAGTAAGATTTTATTTTGAAGATAAGGAGCAGGAATGGGAGTCAGTAGAAGAAAATGGTGAACTTTCTATCCGTTTCAACAACCACTGGTACAGAACAAGGGAAGATTTCTTTGCCAAGGCCTGTATTGGAGACCTGCCCCTGACCTATATTTATGATGCGCTTTACGGATTTGAGGTGATCGGATGCAACTGATAAGGGTAACCGGCGGAGACTATTCCCAGTATGAAGAACTGCTTCTGCGCCGGGACGAACTTGAAAAAGACGCGGAGCAGATTCTGATAGGATATACCCGCATTTTTGGAGACATCACCACGGAAATTTTTCAATTGAAAATAGAGTGCATCGCCCTAAAAAAGTCCATTTCCTATTGCGTCATGCTGCGTAACCGTGGCCAGTCAGTGAACCTTGAAGAATTGCAGGAATTTATTGCTGAAAGGATGGCTGTTTACCAGGCCGAACTTGACGAAATGATTCGTCAGAACGAACTCTCAAAAGGCAGCAAAAAAATATCTGCTTTTCAGGACAGAGAAATCAAGCGGATCTACAGAAAAATTGCCAAAGTGCTTCACCCTGACATCAGTAATGTTACAGAAAAATATCCTTCCCTTGCAGACCTTTTTCAGCGGGTCATCATTGCCTATAACTGCAATGATTATAAGGAACTCAAGGAATTAGAAGTCCTGGTCAATCGCGCGTTGGAAGAAGTCGGGGAAGAAAAATTTGAACTGATCATTCCCGACATACAGGAAAAAATGGAGGAACTGGAAGAAGAAATCCGGATGATTACAACCACGGAGCCGTATCTTTACCAGGAGCTTTTAAACGATTCCGCCCGCAGACAGCAGAAGATGAAGGAATTTGAGGAAGAACGGGATTCCTATGTGGAATATAAGGCAAAGCTGGAATTGCAATTGAAGAAAGTACAGGAGGAATAAAATGTCAGACAATGGATTAACCATACCGAAAGAAAACCTGGTTTCAGTCATAGAAAACCAGGGGCTTGGTTCTGTAATTAAGCCCCTGACGCAGGAAATTTATCTTTTTGATTCTTATGTTGCGGGAACAACCCACCTGGAGGACACGTCTGTTCTTGCAGAACTGAAAATTGGTGACAAACTGACGCTGCAACGGGAAGACAATAAATTTGACAATAACGCCATTCTGATTCTGAACGGGGAAAAGAAGAAGCTGGGCTATGTTCCCGAAAAGGACAACGTTGTATTTGCACGGCTTATGGATGCCGGGAAGCTGCTGATGGCAAAGGTTGATAAAATCACGCAAAAGGGCTCTTTTACGCAAATCAGTATTGGTATTTATTTGGTAGATTTTTAGTTCCAAACAGTAATAAAAGGCACGTAACTGTTTCAGTTACGTGCCTTTTGTTGGCGGAGACGGTGGGATTCGAACCCACGAGCCCGGTGAAGGGCTAACGCATTTC
>CAVCCW010000020.1:0-33804 GCA_963600825.1 Bacteroidaceae bacterium
ATTATACGGCGTAACCGGAAGCGGTAAAACGCAGGTCTACCTGAAATTGATAGACGCCCTGTTGCCAACCGGGAAAGGAATCCTGGTTATGGTGCCGGAAATTTCTCTGACCCCGCAAACGCTGCATTTGTTTTATTCCCGGTACGGCAACAAAGTAGCGGTATTCCACAGTGCCTTGTCCCAGGGCGAACGGTTGGACGAATGGAAACGCGTTAACCAGGGACAGGCCCAAATTGTTGTTGGTACCCGTTCCGCTGTGTTTGCTCCGTTCCCGGAACTTGGCCTGATTATTATGGACGAAGAGCAGGAACACACTTATCAAAGCGAACAAAGCCCACGGTATCACGCCAGAGACGTGGCCAAGTTCCGCTGTGCCCAGGACAAGGCACTGCTGGTACTGGCTTCCGCCACGCCCAGCTTTGAAAGCTACACCGCCGCCCTTTCAGGACGGTATGACTACTATGAATTAAAAAACCGCTATGGTACTGCAAAATTGCCGGAGGTTACCGTAGTAGACCTTTGCAAAGAGCGCCGAAACGGAAATACCAGTCAAATCAGTAAAGTGCTTTATACCGCACTGTCTGAAAATTTGAAAGAAGGCCGGCAAAGCATTTTATTGCTGAATCGCCGGGGATACCAGACGTTTGCAGAATGTACTTCCTGCGGTGCGGTAGCCACATGTCCCAATTGCAGTATTTCCCTGACCTATCATCAGGCCAATCAACGCCTCATGTGTCACTATTGCGGGTATTCCATTCCGTTTACCAGGCACTGTTCTTCCTGCGGACAGGACGAAGTCCGGTATACCGGCAGCGGTACCCAAAAGGTAGAAGAAGAACTGCAGGAGCTGTTCCCGGAGGCTTCCCTGCTCCGCATGGATACTGACACCACTATGCAGAAATATGCCTATGATGAAAAGTGGACCGCGTTTCAGCAGGGCAAGTATGATATTATGATAGGGACACAGATGGTGGCCAAGGGACTGGACTTTGAAAAAGTGACCCTGGTTGGCGTCTTAAATGCAGATAAAGAGCTCTATAATGATGACTATAAAAGCCTGGAGCGCACCTTTGACCTGATTACCCAGGTGGTGGGGCGCGCCGGTCGTGGGCAATATGCCGGCAAGGCCATCATCCAAACCCTGAATCCGGAAAACGAAGTCATTCGTCTGGCGGCCAGACAGGATTACAAGGTTTTTTATCAGACAGAAATTGCCATCCGGAAAGCCATGGCGTATCCGCCGTTTTGTACTTTGGTATCCGTTGGCTTTCAGGGAAAACAGGCGGAAACCGTGCAAAGTGCCTCTGCGTTCTTCTTACAATTGCTGAAAGAAAAAACAGAAGCCTTTCCGGAAGTAAAACTTATTGCCCTTGGCCCTATGGAAGAACGGGTCTTCAAACTGAACGGGAAATACCGGTATCGCCTGCTGATTAAGTGCAAAAATAACCGGATGTTCCGAACTTTACTTTCCACAGTACTTTTGGACTTCTCCAAAACCAGAAAGAGCAATGGAGTACAGACTATTGTTTCTGTGGAAAGCTGAAGTAATGCAGTTTCGTACATCGCAGAAAAATAAAGAATACAGATAGAAACAGAGGATTCAACATTATGGCACTTCGTAAAATCATTACCAAAGAAAATTCCATGCTGCGGAAAACCAGCCGCCCGGTTACCAAATTTGATGACCGCTTAGCAATGCTGCTGGATGATATGGCAGAAACTATGTATGCGGCGGACGGTGTCGGCCTGGCTGCGGTACAGGTTGCCACCCTGCGTCGTGCCATTGTCATTGATGTCGGAACCGGTCTTATGGAACTGGTTAATCCGGAAATTATAGAAACAGAAGGGGAACAGTGCGCTGAAGAAGGCTGCCTGTCCATCCCTAACGAATATTATGAAACCATTCGCCCGGAAAAGGTGAAGGTAAAAGCCCAGGACCGTCATGGTGAATGGCACGAATATGAAGGACAAGGATTGCTTGCCAGATGCTTCTGCCATGAAATTGACCATTTGGACGGTGTGCTGTTTATTGATCGGAAGAATCCGCATCCAACACATTCAGAAGTTGAGGAAGACGCAGAATGAGAATTGTTTTTATGGGAACTCCGGATATTGCATCCACGGTTCTGGAACGGCTGATTGCAGATGGCCATGACGTGTGCGGAGTGTTTACGCGGATGGATAAGCCGCAGGGCCGCCACCAGGTTCTGACGCCGCCGCCGGTGAAAGTAACTGCCCTGGAGCACGGCATTCCGGTTTATCAGCCAAAGACGCTGAAAAATGGGGAAGGCATGCCCATCCTGGAAGAATTACAGCCAGAGGTTATTGTCGTTTGTGCCTATGGCTTGCTGCTTCGGTCGGATGTGCTTCACTTCCCGAAGTATGGTTGCTTAAATGTACATGCTTCCTTGTTGCCAATGTATCGTGGAGCTGCTCCTATTAACTGGGTCATTTTAAACGGTGAAACCGAAACCGGGATTACCATCATGCAAATGGATGAAGGCTTAGACACCGGGGATATGCTGTATCAGAAGAAGATTTCCATTAATCCGGACGAAACAGCCGGAGAATTGTTTGATCGCATGGCCGCACTTGGCGCAGAGGCCATGTCGGAAGCTTTGGTTAAGCTGGAAGCCGGGGAATTACATCCGATTCCGCAAGCAGGGGAAAGCTTTTATGCCTCCATGCTTTCTAAACAGGATTCACCTATTTGCTGGGCCAGAACAGCACAGGAAATTCACAACCAAATTCGTGGATTATCTCCATGGCCGGGTGCATCCACTACATTAAACGGCAAGGTTCTGAAAATTCATCGGTCTGCTTTAGCGCCAAACCCAGCTGTACGCAATGCCTTACCTGGTACGGTCTTTGCAGAGCAGGAACATCTGTTTGTTACCTGCAAGGAGGGACAACAATTGGAGTTGCTGGAAGTACAGGCACAGGGCTCTAAAAAGATGAGTGCAGCAGACTATCTGCGCGGCCATGCCATTCCGGATGGAACGCGCTTTACTTGGGAAGAGAAGGAGACAACAGTATGACCCCGTATGGTTCCTATTATTTAGGCTCTTATCAGTACAGCACGGAAAGCGTGCTTTCTCTTTTGCTGGTTATCCTGTGTGCCATTGCTGCAGCCATTGCTTCGGCTAAAGTCAGCAGTACCTATAAAAAGTATGACCGTGTGCCGTCGTCCAGACGCATTACCGCAGAGCAAGCGGCGCATATGGTTTTGCAACGGGCAGGTATTATGGATGTACAGGTACAGCACATTCAAGGTAATCTGACAGATAACTATAATCCCAAGACAAAAGTTCTCAGCCTTTCTGACAGTACCTACGGGCACAGCTCTATTGCTGCCATTGGCGTAGCTTGCCATGAAGCTGGGCATGCCATTCAGCATGATCAAGGTTACCTTCCCATCAAAATACGAAATGCTTTAATTCCGGTATGTAACTTCGGTACTTACGCCGGCATTCCACTAGCCATTATCGGTGCCGCCTTAGGTCGGGACAGCATTGTGGTTTTCGGATTGCTGTTGTATTCTGCCATTGCCATTTTTCAATTGGTAACGCTTCCGGTAGAATTGAATGCAAGCCACCGTGCCATGGAACAGATGCAGGAAAGTGGTCTACTTACCGGAGAAGAATTGAAAGGTGCACGGAAGGTGCTGACAGCAGCTGCAATGACGTATGTAGCGGCAGTTGCCAGTGTACTTGCTAACTTGTTGCGTTACACCGTCCTGCTGCTGGGCCGCAGACGGCGGGATGACTAAAGGAGACACCCATGAGCTCTGCACGTCAGCAGGCGTTTACCTGCCTGCTTCATATTCAGAAAAATCAATCTTATTCCAATTTGGCTATTGCCGGTGTTCTGAAGGAAAATTCCCTTCCGGACGCCGACAAAGCGCTTTTTACCACCCTGGTTTACGGGGTGGTAGAACGCAAGCTGACACTGGATTATAACTTACAGCTCTATTTAAAACAGCCGCTGAAGAAATTGAACCCGAAAGCGTATATTGCATTACTGCTGGGAGTTTATCAGCTGCTTTTCTTAGACAAAATTCCGCCTCATGCGGCCATCAATGAAAGCGTAAAGTTAGTCAAATCCAACGGTGCCGCATTTGCGTCGGGTTTGGTTAACGCTGTTTTGCGAAAAGTTGCTGCCGCAGGCTTAGTTCTTCCGGACTTAGCGGAGGAAAGCACAACGGAAGAACAACAGCAGTTCTATAGTATTCAATATTCCGTACCCCTCTTTTTGGTAAAGCTCTGGTGGGATGCTTACGGTGAAGAGACTGCACTTGGAATTATGCAGGCTTCATTGGGCGCACCGCCTCTGTATGCAAGGGTTAATACTACTAAAATTACAGCGGAGGAACTGACTCGCCGATTAAAAGAAGAAGGGGTTACCGCGGAACCCTGCAGTGCCGTAGAGAATTGTCTGTTGCTGACGGGGTCATCCGCTGTAGAAAAATTACCTTCGTTTCAGGAAGGGCTGTTCCACATTCAGGACCTGTCATCGCAGTTGTGCTGTGCCCGACTGGACCCTTCCCCAGGCGATGTAGTCCTTGACCTATGCGCTGCTCCCGGCGGCAAAAGCTTTACGCTGGCAGAGCGGATGCAGGGGCAGGGGACCGTGTATTCTTTTGATTTGCATCCGCACCGGGTCAAGCTGATTGCCGACGGAGCAGCTAGGCTGGGGCTGCCCAATGTGCATCCCCGCCAGGGAGATGCCACTCTGTTCAATAAGGACTTAGAGCCTGCAGACAAGGTGTTAGTAGACGTTCCTTGCGCCGGCCTTGGCATCATTGGAAGAAAGCCGGAAATTCGGTATAAGGATGCGGCTTCAATTGACGATTTGCCGGCCCTGCAATATAATATCTCTGACATTGCTTCCTCTTATTTGAAACCGGGAGGAAGGCTGGTTTATTCCACCTGTTCGCTGAACCCGGCGGAAAACGAAAAAGTCGTGGAACGCTTTCTGCAGGAACATCCGGATTTTCATCTGGTTCGTATGGAAACCGTATTCCCACAGACGTATCACGCAGACGGTTTCTTTATTTCAGTATTGGAAAAAATGGAGAACTGAGCTTGGAAAAACTAGATCTGAAATCCATGACTCTGCCGGAATTGCAGGAAAGACTGACGGCACAGGGACTGCCGAAGTTTCGTGCCGGACAGATTTATACGTGGCTTCATCAGAAGCAGGCTGAATCTTTTTCGGAAATGACCAATCTTTCCAAAGACCTGCGTAGCTCTTTGGAACAGCAGTATGAACTTTACAATTGCCGGATTTTACAAAAGCTGGTTTCCGGGTTGGACGGCACCATAAAATATCTGTTTGAACTAAATGACGGAGAAACTGTAGAAACGGTGCTGATGAAGTATAAGTATGGGTATTCCATCTGTGTATCCAGTCAGGTTGGCTGCAACATGAAATGCCGGTTCTGCGCTTCCACTATAGACGGTTGCGTCCGGGACCTGCGTGCTTCCGAAATTCTGGCACAGGTTTACGCTGCCACCCGGGACACGGGAATTCGGATTTCCCACCTTGTTATGATGGGCATGGGCGAGCCACTCATGAACTATGACAATGTCCTTCGCTTCTTGGAACTGATTACTGATGAAAAAGGCTACAATTTAAGCGCCCGGCATATCAGTATTTCTACCTGTGGCATTGTGCCGCGAATCTATGATTTAATTCAATTGCATCCGCAATTTACCTTATCTGTTTCTTTACACGCACCAAATAATACCGTTCGAAATCAGATTATGCCGGTCAACAAAAAGTGGACCACAGAGGAATTGCTACAGGCTTGCCGGGACTACACCGCAGCAACCTCTAGACGAATTTCCTTTGAATATGCCATGATGAGCGGTGTCAATGATACGGATGATTGTGCCAGGGAACTTGCCGGAAAATTGAAGGGTATGCTTTGTCACGTTAATTTAATTCCAGCCAACGAAGTGCGGGAAAATGATTATGTACGAAGCTCCACAGAGCGCTTACGGGCATTTTCAGACATTCTGGAAAAACACGGTATTACCACGACCGTGCGCCGAACGCTCGGATCTGATATCAACGCTTCCTGCGGACAACTCCGCAGAAAAAATAAGGGAAAGGAGGAAAACTCATGAAAATCATTGCAAAAACGGACATTGGAAAGTCCCGTTCCACCAATCAGGATTCTTATGCGGCCGGAGAGTTTCGCAACGGCGTTGCCTGGGTCGTGGTCTGTGACGGCATGGGCGGAAACGCCGGCGGCAATGTGGCCAGCTCCACAGCAGTCAAGTATATTTCCGAACGCATTACCAGTGCTTACCGGGAAAATATGAGTTCTTCCTCTATCCGCAATCTGTTGCTGACCGCTATTACCAATGCCAATTATGAAATCTTTGACCTGGCCATGGCGCGGGAAGAATTACAGGGAATGGGAACTACGGTGGTAGCTGCCATTATTACGGAAACCACTCTGTTTGTGGCCCATGCCGGTGACAGCAGAGCATATATCATATCCGATCAAAGCCTGAAACAGGTAACCAGGGACCATTCCATTGTACAAAATATGGTGGAACGCGGTGAAATTACAGAAGCGGAGGCCAGTACGCATCCGCGGAAGAACCTGATTACCCGGGCTTTGGGTGTGGATGAAAATTTGAAAGTGGATTTCACAGAGGAAGACACGTCTCCGGAAGATATCTTCCTGTTCTGTACGGATGGTTTAACCAATTTCGTATCAGAGGAAGCCATTTTTGATTTGGTTCGCAAGGATCCGAATCCGGATCTGGCCAGTAAGCTGGTGGCCGCTGCCAACCAAGGCGGCGGGGGAGACAATATTACGGTTGTTGCCATTGCTTATTGATGCACCCTATCGGATTACAAGGAGAGAAATTAATGGATAATTACGTTGGAAAGCGATTAGACGGACGCTACGAAATCCGTGAAATCATCGGCGTTGGCGGAATGGCTGTTGTTTATAAGGCCTATGACAACATTGATGATCGGATTGTGGCCATTAAAATCTTAAAAGAAGAATTTTTGGCCAATGAAGAATTCCGCAGACGTTTCAAGAATGAATCCAAGGCCATTGCGGTTTTATCCCATCCGAATATTGTAAAGGTGTATGACGTTTCTTTAGGGGACAAGTTGCAATATATTGTTATGGAGTATGTAGAAGGCATTACCCTGAAAGAATATATTGAACAACAGGGAGTCATCAATTGGAAAGAAGCCATTCATTTTTGCACGCAGATTCTGCGTGCGTTGCAGCATGCCCACGATAAAGGCATTGTTCACCGGGATATTAAGCCGCAGAATATTATGCTGCTTTCCAACGGTACCATTAAAGTAACGGATTTTGGTATTGCCAGATTTAGCCGCGGAGAAACCCGCACTATGTCTGAATCAGCCATTGGTTCCGTTCATTACATTAGCCCGGAACAAGCCCGCGGTGAAATTACGGATGACAAAGCAGACATCTATTCTGTTGGGGTTGTTCTGTATGAAATGATTACCGGTCGCCTTCCGTTTGAGTCTGACAGTGCGGTTTCGGTTGCCATTATGCAATTGCAGAGTGAAGCAACTCCGCCACGGGACATCAATCCGGATATCCCGGTTGGCTTGGAACAGATTACGTTACATGCTATGGAAAAAAGCACCAAAAACCGGTATCAGTCTGCCGCGGAAATGTTGCTGGACCTGGATGAACTGAAACGAAATCCGGCCATTAAATTTGATTACAGCTACTTTATTGACAAAGAACCAACCAAATTCATTAACCGTGACGCTATTTATAACGGAGTGGCTTCTGAAGTATCAAAACAACAACCGGTACGCCCTGTTATTATTCCGTCTAATAGTACGGCCGGAAAGCAGACGCAGAGTGCAGCGGCTAAGGAAAAAGCAGAACAGCAAAGAAAGGCTGAACAGAAAAAGAAAGCCATCATCGGCAGCGTAATCGGTGTTTTGGTAGTTCTTTTAATTGCTGCCCTGGTTCTGATTTTGAAAGATTCCGTTGGCGGCAATAAGGTAGAAGTGCCGAAATTTGTTGGCATGAATTATGCAGAAGAAGTGCAGGGCCGCTATGATGACTTTGAATTTGAAGTCAATTACGTACAGTCCACAGACTACGCCAAAGGGGTTGTTTGCAAGCAGTCTCCAAGAAATGGAAAACGTGTTGCCAAGGGCTCCACTATTACACTGGAAGTGGTTTCCAATGGGCTGAGTGTTACAGTAGAAGATGTTTCCGGTAAAACAGAGTCACAGGCTACCCGCATACTGAAACAGCAGGGCTTTGTTGAAATTAACGTGGAGACAGAATACACCACAGACGTAACCAAAGGAACTGTTATCCGTACAGATCCGGAATCCGGTACTACAGCAGATACCTCAGATCCAATCATTATCTACGTTGCAACGGATGTAAATGAAAATGAACGGGAAGTACCGGATGTTGTCGGTCTGAACTATGTTACGGATCAGACTTCTGTAAAGGCATTCTTTACGGAACAGGATCTGAATATTGGAGAGGTTACCTATAAGGATTCTTCCAAGGCCAAAGGATATATTATTTCCACGGATCCGGAAGCCGGAACCAAGATTGATGCCGGTTCTACGGTCAACCTGGTTGTCAGCTCCGGTCAGCAGTCTCTTGATATTACAGTAACCCTGCCGGTAGATATGAAGACCAGAACGTACAAGCTGTATGTTAACAATGAACTGGTAAAGGAAACTTCCGTTCTTTGCAACGGCAGCAACTATACTTCCACCATTAGCGGCAGTGAAGACGGACAGTCCGTAGAAGTTACTTTGGATGGCACTACCATTTATACGGGAACCGCCAATTTTGGTTCAGACCCCGCTAAGATGAGCAATGTTACCAGAAGAAGTTACACCATGCAGAATCTCTTCTAAAGGAAAAGAAAACGGTGACTAAGTTGAATCAAAACCAGGTCCAGGGAACATTAATCAAAGGAATCGGCGGCTTCTACTATGTGGAAGCCGCTGAACGAGTTTATGAATGCAAAGCGCGCGGCAGTTTTCGAAAAGAGCATATTACTCCACTGGTAGGGGACCACGTTATTGTGACCTTAAGCGGGGATGAGTCCTATCATGCCATAGAAGAAATCTTACCGCGAAAGAACAGCCTTCGGCGTCCGCCGGTGGCCAACCTGGATCAGCTTTTTATTGTGGTATCCAGCTGTGAACCAACACCGAATGCACTGGTCATTGACCGTTTAACAGCTATGGCAGTAAAAGCACAAATCAAACCCATTATTTTACTGAATAAAGCTGATTTAAAAGCGGTGGATGAATGGGAAGATGCCTATCAAAAAGCGGGATTTCCGACGCTGGTTGTCAGCGGGAAAACCGGACAGGGCACGGCGGAAATCCGCAAGCTGCTGGCTGGCAAAACCAGTGCGTTTACCGGCAACTCCGGGGTCGGAAAGTCCACCTTGCTGAATGCACTGGACCCGTCCCTTGGACTTCCGACCCAGGCAATCAGTCAAAAACTGGGCCGCGGGAAGCATACCACACGGGAGTGTACGTTGCTTCACGTGGCAGACGGGTATGTTGCCGACACGCCCGGTTTTGCCAGCCTGGAGTTTGACAAATCAGACCTGATTTTAAAAGAAGATTTGCCGGACTGCTTTCCGGAGTTTTTGCCTTACTTGGAGCAGTGCCGGTTTTATCCTTCCTGTCGGCACATGAATGATAAAGGCTGCGCGGTCAGAAAGGCGGTAGAAGAAGGAAAAATTGCCGCTTCCCGGTACGGCAGTTACCGACTCCTTTACGAAGAAGTGAAGGATATTGCCGAATGGCAGTTAAAATAAGCCAACTTTAAAAACCGAACAACTATACCTTGTAAAGTGGCAATATTCCTATAAACAAAGGAAAAATATTGTTCGCTTTTGCCCAGCTAATTCTTTTGACTTAGCTGGGCTTTTCTTTTAAAATTGAATTGTATGAAGATGTTCGGACAACTACAAATCCGAGCAAAAGTGACGGTTTCTATTTTGCATTAAAGAAAGTAAGGAGAAAAGAAATGACAGACTACAAACAATATCTTGCAGAAGAAAGGATTCCAACGGATGTACCGGAAGACGTGGTAGATGAAAACGGAAGATTTTACCACGGTACTTACAAGCAGGAATTTGAAAACATGAATTTCCTGCGTGCAGACCGGCCCCGCGGGAATCCAAATTTTTTCAACAAAAGCATTTTTACCACTTGGGAAGCGGCAGAAGTGGTTTTTGATGACATTGCCATTCTGACCGCAGTATCGCCCATGTTCGGCGGCATGGTCGGCGTTTGC
This sequence comes from Bacteroidaceae bacterium, assembly GCA_963600825.1. Classification (GTDB taxonomy): domain Bacteria; phylum Bacillota; class Clostridia; order Oscillospirales; family Acutalibacteraceae; genus RUG420. The sequence continues at coordinate 10,310 of CAVCCW010000020.1, forward strand.
CTGACCCTGCTCTTTGACCGCAAAGAAGGTAAAAAATATGCCTGGATGGGTCTTAGTCCCAAACCTTCTTTTGCTCCTAATCTGTTGCGGAAAAATGTAACAGAAGGAAAGAATCCTCTGAATCATGTAAAATTTGTCAATGAATATGACAAGGACAAGGCTTATCTTAGCGGGAAAGGCAGATCTGTTGCCGGATCCATTTCCTATGACCTGGAATTCACCAGAGCTTCTTTGCCATCCAATGTGCTGATTCCATTCCACAAGAATTGCACGCTGTACAGCCAAAAAGATATTTGGTCCGTTACCGGATCCCTGAAATGGAAGGGCAAGGTTTACACTGCCAATGAAGGTACTTTTGCTACCATTGATGACCACCGTGGATTTTATCCGTTCCATATGCACTATGACTGGGTTGCCACCATGGGTAGACTGGAATATGACGGTGCCCTTCGTCCGTTTGGCTTTAACCTGACACGAAACCAGTCGGTAGACCAGGACCGGTACAATGAAAACTTGATTTTCCTGGATGGAAAAACCTCCCGTTTGCCACCGGTTGTTTTTGAACATGTAACAGAAAATAAATGGCATATTACCGATGAATATGGCATGGTTGACGTGTATTATCACATTCAGGACCGTCATTTGACCAAAATTCCACTGATTATGGATTACTCCATTTTCTTTGGCACTTTGGAAGGCTATCTTTTAGATGAAGACGGCAATAAATATGTTTTGGATGGCATGTGCGGTATGGGCGAAGACAAGTCCACCAACATGTAAGGAGAAAATAAAGTGCAGTCCCTGGGGCAAATGCTTCAGGGGCTGCTTTGCTTTCTCCGGAAACAGGCTTTTCTTTTTGCCTGTTTTTGTTATAATTTACTTCTGTAAAATCCAAGTAGGAGGGAAGTCCGTGAAACAGTCTCATGCTCATGTAACAGGAACCGTTTTTGGCCTGTTTTTCATTTTGCTGCTTTTGCCGTTTCTGGTGTTTAATTGCACCACACTGGTAAGGGGTTATTTCTCCGGCCAATCAGCAGTAGAGCTAAGGGAATACCGCTTCTTCCTGGTGTCGGATACCCGCTCTTCGGATGGAATTACGGAACTGGAAAAAGGAGATCTGGCTATGGCCAGACAGGTTGATGTCAAATCTCTTCAGCCCGGAGCGTTAATTGCTTATCGGTCCGGAAATACCACGGTAGTCGGCAGCATTGCTTCTGTTAATCCGGGGACGACAGACACTACGCCTACTTTTACCGTTAGCTCTGTAGACGGAAAAACAACAGCTTATCTGTTAGCAAACCAGATTGTCGGGGAATATGTCGGGCGAAACCAAACTCTTGGAAAGGCAGTTCTCTTCCTGGATTCCACCTTGGGAACGCTTCTCTGCGTTGGCATTCCGTGTCTGTTGTTTTTGCTTCTTTTGGTTGTGTCAGAGCAGAAAAACCGAACGCAAATGAAAAAAGCTAACTCGCCGGAAAAACAGGAAGCGGCAGGACCGCAGAAGACGACTCCGCCAATTCCGTTAATTTCGGAAGAGGAAAAGAAAAAGCTGGAAGAGGCCGTTGCCTCCTTTGAAGCCTTACAGGCGGAATTACCACCACGTCCAAAATCTGCTGTTACAGAAATAATAGAAGTGCCGGAAGCAGCAATAGAACTTCCGGAAGAAACAGAAGAACCCGCAGCGCCTGCGCCGAAGACTACTTACGTCAGAAAAGTGCAGCTGAAAGAGCTGCAGGAGAAGGATGAACACGTGGTTATTATCCGGAAGGGGGAACGGTCATGAAGAAGAATATTGCCCTTCGCGTGGCTGCCATTATCTTCCTACTGGTTATCATTAGTCTTTGCTTTGTTTGCGAGTTAGTGGTTTCCAATGCCGGTCTGGAGCATACCTTTTTGCCACAGCTTGCCGAAATCCAGCCGGAAATTGCATTATCCCTAGGAGGCCTTTATGCAGGATAAATTGTTACAGGATACCTTGGATCTGTGTACCAAAACCTTGGCGGCGGTTACCACAGAGCTTCGAATAGAACAGACTGAAGTGCCGCAGTCGGCGTCGCATTTAATCATGGTTAATCTGTGTATGACGTCGGAACAGTCCAATGCAGACCCGGTTACATTACAACAGCAGATTACGCGGACCCTGTCTTTGCGGGATCAGCTGTTAGAACAGGTTAGCGTTAAAAACGTGTTGCCACCGGAGGTGCAGTGGGCACCGGTCGGACCGGCAGACTATGAAGAAAAGCTAAAAGAGCTGGAAGAAAAGACCGCCAATAAGCAGGATGCCAACGGGCTCCGCCGACTGATTCTGTCTGCCCTGAAAGGGGTGGCACAAATTTGTCTGGCTGCTTATGATGTCGGTTATGAGGATGACGGAATTTCTCTGTTTATGGAGCGCTTGTTGCTTCGGACACTGAAATATAATTTGAGCGTCGGACTGTTATTTAATTTGGCACTGGAAGTTGGCGGCAACGCTTACCGTGCCATGAACCTGTTGGATCAGGCTTGCCAGAACCGTTACGGCACGGCGCGGTTAGTTAATGTGGAACTGGGCGTGCGGAACCATCCAGGCATTCTGGTTTGTGGACAGAACATTGCTGCACTGGAAGAAATTCTGAAGGCTACTGAAAATCAGGGGGTAGATGTTTATACCCATGATGATCTTTACTTTGCCCACAGTTATCCGGAATTGCAGAAGTATGACCATTTTGCCGGTAATTACGGCGGTGCCCGCTTCCGGCAGAAAGAAGATTTTGCTTCTTTCCACGGTCCCATCATTGTTACCTCCGGCGGCATAGAAGCACCGGAAGAAAGTTACAAGGACCGGATTTATACCATTGCACCTGTCTTTTATCCGGGTGTTCCGAATGTAACGAAATCTGACTATGGAAAGATAGTGGAACAGGCAAAAAACTGCGCTGTTCCGGAAGCGTTGCAACAGGGCGAACATATTTCCGGTTTCTCCCGCGAAACTCTGCAGCAGATGTCTGACAATCTGATTTCTTCCATGAAGGATGGAACGCTTTCCAAACTGCTGGTTTTGGTGGGGGACGACGAACCGGATGCAGCCTATTTTACAGATTTATGCAAAGCACTGCCGAAGAATGCGGCAGCCATTACGGCCGGTTCTGTTAAATTCCGCACCATGGGATTACAACTTGGCACATTGCGGGGCATGCCCCGTGTCATGGATGCCGGTGGAATTGCAGATTTGTATGCGGTTTTGACAGCTGCCATGAAGTTCCAGGAAGGACTTGGAAAGTTTGATATCAACGGTGTTCCACTTGCCTTCTTTGTTTCCTTAGACAGCAGTCTTAGTTATGCGGCACTGTTAGCTATTCTTTATGTTGGCTCTAAAAATGTTTACCTTAGCAAACTGCCGGAATTCTTTACGGAATCCGTATTTTCCATCTTCCAGAAGAACTTTGGACTGCGCGTTATTACCACGCCGGAAGAAGATACGGAGGCTCTCTTTACAGTGCACTCTGTAAAGGAAGGAAGCATTGATGTCAATATGCTGATTATTGACATTATTGAAAAATATCCGGAAGCAGCTGAAATTTTAATGAGCTGTGGCATGAGCTGCGTTACCTGCGGTTCCGCACTGTATGAATCTTTGGCCGAAGCCTGCATGGTACACGGCCTGGACCCGGAAGATGTCAAGGAAGTACTGGATCATGAACTGGGTCTGGTAGAAGACGACGAATAAAAAATGGGCGCGTTTTACAACGCGCCCTTCTGTTTTTAGCAGATAGTTTAAATTATTGGTATCGTTTGGACCAGGCAACGGCAAGCGCGTCACAGCGCTCATTCTCCGGATGCCCGGCGTGGCCTTTGACCCAATGAAATTCATATTCGTGTCGGTCCAGCTCCGTTAGGAGCTGATCCCACAGCTCCGGATTCAACGCCGGCTTATTGTCTTTTTTGCGCCAGCCGTTGGCCTTCCAGGAAGCGGCCCAGCCTTTTGTAACACCATTTACCACATATTGGGAATCTGTGGTAATGGTAACATGGCAGGGCCGGTTTAAGGCCCGGAGGCCGCTGATGACTGCCATCAGTTCCATTCGATTATTTGTGGTTTCCGCTTCACCACCGGACAATTCTTTTTCCACGCCGGCACAGCGGAGAATAGCGCCCCAGCCGCCTGGGCCGGGATTCCCGGAGCAGGCGCCATCGGTAAACAGCTCTACACGGGTTAATTCAGTGCTCATGAGGTACCTCTTTGTTTGCTTTTAGCTTATTTTTCAGTTGCCATTTTATCATAGCACAGGTTGGCTCTCAAGAGGCGTAAAATCGTTGACCCTGCAGGGTTATTATCTTATAATATGGTATCAATGTTTAGCTCCCCCACGTCGTGAAATGGCAATGTTTAGCGACCACGTACGGTGGATGAATGTTGCACTAAAATAAAAACAATTCAGAAAGGATTTTTTATGGCTCGAAGAAAAAAGGCCCAGAAAGAACTGGTCGGTTCTCCCGTCAGTATCTCATTTCTAGGCGGTTTAAATGAAATCGGCAAAAACATGACTCTCTTTGACTATGAAGGGGACATGTTTATTTTGGACTGTGGACTGGCATTTCCGGAACCGGATATGTTGGGCGTAGATTTGGTTATCCCGGATTTTACTTATGTAAAAAGAAATGTTGAAAATATACACGGCATTGTCATTACCCATGGCCACGAAGACCACATTGGCGGACTGGCTTACTTACTGAAAGAAATTAACATTCCGGTTTACGCAACCTCTTTAACCATTGGCCTGATCAAAGGCAAATTGGAAGAACATGGGTTGCTGGAAACGGCAGAATTGCACGTTATTAAACCGGGAGACCACATAAAGTTTGGTGCCTTTGATTTGGAGGCAATCCATGTAAACCACAGTATTCCGGACGCGTTGGCCTTTGCCATTCGTTCTCCGGCAGGTATCATCATCCACAGCGGTGACATGAAAATTGACACCACACCGATTGACGGTAACATGATTGACCTGGCGCGTTTTGCTGAATTGGGGAAGGAAGGGGTACTCTGTTACCTTGCTGACTCCACCAACGCTATTAAGCCGGGTTACTCTGCTTCTGAAAAAACAGTAGGTGATTCTTTTGAACGCCTGTTTGCCTCTGCCGGCAAGCGGCGCATTATTGTGGCAACCTTTGCTTCCAATATACACAGAGTACAGCAAATTATTAATGTTGCTAAATCGCAGAAGAGAAAAATTGCTCTGTCCGGCCGTAGCATGGAAAATGTCATGGCAATTGGTGCAGAACTTGGATACCTGAAAATTCCGGATGGCGTTTTGGTACCGCTGGATGATATCAAAAACTACCCGCCGGAACGGCAGCTGATTATTACCACCGGCTCCCAGGGCGAACCAATGTCTGCTCTTACGCGGATTGCCTTCGGCGAACACCGCAAGGTCAGCATTACGTCCAATGACTATGTTATTATTTCTGCAACGCCCATTCCCGGCAACGAAAAGTCTGTCGGCAAGGTAGTAGATGAGCTCCTGAAGCGCGGCTGCGAAGTCATTTATGAACGCATGTATGAAGTTCATGTTTCCGGACACGCTAATCAGGAAGAATTGAAGATGATGCTGGGGCTGATTCGGCCGAAGTACTTCATTCCGGTTCACGGCGAACAGAAACATCTGGCCAAGCATAAAGAATTGGCAGAACAGATGGGCATTCCGTCCGGCAATATCATCATTACCGAAAATGGCCGTACTGTTGCAGTCCATGAGTCCGGCATTGAAGTGGTTGGTACCGTTCCTGCCGGCAAGGTCTTTGTTGATGGCTACGGTGTCGGCGATGTAGGTGCCGTTGTTATGCGGGATCGTACTCGTTTGGCACAGGATGGCCTGGTTACCATTGTGGTTACCATGGACCAGGAAACCGGGGAAATTATGGCTGGTCCGGATATTGTATCCCGTGGTTTTGTTTATGTCCGGGAGTCCGAAGAACTTATCCAGGATGCACAGGAAATTGCAGCCTGGGCCATTGAAAATTGCCTGGATCAGAATATTCGCGAATGGTCTACCATTAAAAGCCGGATCCGGGATGAAATATCCCGCCTGATTTATGAGCGCACCAAGCGTTCCCCAATGATCTTACCAATTATCATGGAGGTTTAAGTCTTGTCTGTTTGGGTTATTGCTGCCGCTATTGCAGTCCTTGCTTTGCTGACTGGGTTTCTGTTTCATTACAGTATGACCGTCGGCATTGTGGCGCTGGTCTGCTCTTCTTTGGTTGTGGTAATAGCCTGCAAGGCGTATTCAGACCGAAAAAAATATCTGAAAAGCCAGGTGGAAAAAATCAATTTTTATTTTTCCACACAAGGGGGTAGGCAGACCTATCCCATGCCGGTTGTAGTGGCAGATCATAAGGGCATAATTCTTTGGTATAACCGCCTTTTTGAAGAAGAAATGGTGCCGGACGGCACCTTACCCAAAGATCAGCTTTCCCAATATCTGGGAAAGGTTTCAGCCAAAGAGGTGGCCGGAAAGCGGGAAGGCTATAATCTGCACCTGCAGGATCGGCAATATACCGTCTATGCCAGCCGCATAGATATGGAAGAAGAACATCCTTCCTATGCGCTGTTTTTCTTTGATGATACGGAATTAAAGGAAGCGGCGGATAAATACAATCTGAGTAAACCCGTTGTTATTAAAATCCGAATTGATAATTTGGAAGAGGTTTACAAAAACTTCAAAAACAGTGAATGCGAAGTCATCAGCGGGGAAATTGAAACCTTGCTGGATGACTGGGCAGCACAGTTCCCATGTCTGTTTCGCCGGATTAGCGGCGGCGGATATATCATGGTAACGGAAGAACGCTCTCTGCAGGTTATGATGGACCATCAGTTTGAAATTTTGAACCGGGTCCATGATTACCGTTACAAAGATAAACCACTTGCAATCAGTCTTAGTATGGGTATTGGCCGGGGACAAAATCTCAGCCAGAATGATCAGCTTTCCAAGCAGGCGCTGGAAATCAGCCAGTCCCGCGGCGGTGACCAGGTCACTGTAAACACGGATGGACAACTGACCTTCTTTGGCGGAACCGTGGCTTCCACAACCGGATCCAGTCAGGTAAAGGCCAGAATTATGGCTACCACTATGGCAGATCATATTAAGGCGGTAGACGTTGTCTTTGCTACCGGGCATGCGTTCTCTGATTTAGACAGCATTGGTGCCTGTGTTGGCGTTTGGGAAATGGCAAAAGCACTTGGAAAACCGTGCTACATTCTCTGTGACAAAAGTAAAAGTATGGCAAAGAGTCTGCTGCATCGCCTGGAAGATGGGCCATTGCATGACTGCTTTATAGACCGCACAGCTGCGCTGAACCTAATGCGCGGCAAGACAACGCTCCTGGTAGTGGTGGATACCCACAGAATGGATTCTTTGGAATACCCGGAGCTGACGGATGGCTTTGACCGGATTGCCATTGTGGACCATCACCGGCGAGTTGCGCACGCCATGGAAAATGTAGTTCTCTTTTATGATGAGCCCAGCGCTTCCTCTGCCTGTGAAATGATAACAGAGTTAATTCAGTTTTTACCTGTTGTTATCAACTTGGAGTCCTGTTCGGCAGAAGCTCTGCTGTCCGGTATTATGCTGGATACCCGTTGCTTTGTTTTAAGTACCGGAACCAGGACGTTTCAGGCGGCAGCCTTCCTAAAAAGCCATGGGGCAGATACTGTTGCGGTAAAGCAAATGTTTTCCAATTCGTTGGATGCTTATCGGGAAAAGGCCAAAATCTTAAGCAGTGCCGAAACCTATGAGTCCTGTGCCATTGCCGTGGTAGCCGATCAGAATCAGCAGGAAATTCGCGCTATTGCCTCGCAGGTGGCAGATGAGCTTATGAATGTTACAGGTATTAAATCTTCGTATGTTCTGTTCCCGGACAATGGCTGTATTAATATTTCTGCCCGTTCTCTGGGGGAAATGAATGTACAAATTTTAATGGAAAAATTGGGTGGGGGCGGCCACTTCACTATGGCGGCAACCCAGCTTTACAATACTACAATGGCGGAAGCAGTGGATCAGCTGAAACAGCTTATCCACAATTATCCGGAAAGGGTGTAACTTATGAAAGTAATTTTAAAAGCAGACGTAAAAGGACTCGGAAAGAAAGGCCAGCTGGTCAACGCTTCTGACGGCTATGCCAGAAACTTTTTGTTTCCGAAAAATCTGGCAGTTGCCGCCGACGCACAAAACGTAACAGAAATGAAAAATGCGGAAGCTGCCAAACAATATAAGTATGATACCGAAAAGGCACAGGCAGAAGGCTTTGCCCGCACCATTGAAGGAAAGACTTTAACCTTCAAGTGCAAGGCTGGCGCCGGCGGCAAAATGTATGGCTCGGTTACCGCCAAGGATGTGGCCGCCAAAATCCGCTCCGAATTCAGTGTAAATGCGGATAAACGAAAGGTTACCGTACCGGAAATCAAGGCTTTCGGAACCTACACCGCTACCGTTAAGCTGTTCCAGGGCGTTACCGCTGAAGTAAAAGTACAGGTTTCTGAAGAGTAAGAATTCTTTGGAGTTAAGAATTCTTTAGAGTAAGAATTCTTCAGAAGAAAGGAAAGTAAGATGCCGGATATGACTGTTACCGACTACAATCTGCCCTACAGCATGGAAGCAGAGCAGGCGGTTTTAGGTTGTCTGTTAATGGATCCGACCAGCCTGACCCTGATTCAATCCCAGGGCTTCCGTGCGGAATATTTTTATCTTCCGCAGCACAAAGCCATTTACGGGGCAATTGTACAAATTGAAACTTCCGGTCGGCAGGCGGATGTTCTTTTGGTAGTAGAAAAACTGAAAGAACAAAAGGTCTATGATGATGCGGCTGCCAAGACCTATCTTGCCCAATTGGCACAGGTGGTTCCCACTACTGCCAACTTGGAAGCCTATGCCAAGATTGTCAGAGACAAGTTTTATAAGCGGGATTTAATTGCGGTTGCCAAGCAAATTGAACAGGATACCGCAAATGAAGAAGCCGATGCTGACATTTTACTTGATTCCGCAGAACAGAAAATTTATGATATTCGCCAGGGGAAAAGTACCGGGCAGGCCTCCAAGCTGGGGGACATTATCATGGACAAGGTCTATGATCGCCTGAACAAGCTGAATTCCCCGGATCGGGAAAAATATTTGGGCTTTACCACCGGCTGGTCTGAACTGGACCGCACTATTGCCGGGTTGAATAAGTCTGACCTGATTATTGTCGGTGCTCGTCCGGCTATGGGTAAAACCTCTTTCGCTTTGAATATGGCACGGAACGCTGCCGTAATTGCCGGAAAGAAAGTTCTGTTTTTCTCTTTGGAAATGACCAAAGAACAGCTGGCACAACGTGTAATCAGCACAGAAGCTCGGATTTACGGGCAGAAAATGCGAACAGGCGCGTTAGACGAAAATGATTGGCTGCGTTTATCCACTGCAACCTCTGCTCTTAGTACGGCAGAGCTGTATTTTGATGACACTTCCAATATTACAGTCAATGAAATGAAAGCCAAAATTCGTCGGATGAAAGATGTGGATTTGGTAATTGTGGACTACTTGCAGTTAATGAAATCCGCAACTCGCACGGAATCCCGTGTACAGGAAGTATCCGACATTACAAGAAATCTGAAGCTGATGGCAAAGGATTTAGAGGTCCCGGTTGTAGTTTTAGCCCAGCTGTCCCGTGGAACCGAGGGCAGAGGCAAAAGCCATGAACCACAGTTGTCTGACCTGCGTGAATCCGGCTCTATTGAGCAGGACGCAGATATTGTTCTGATGCTGTATCGGGAAGATTATTATTCCGACGGCAGCACAGATGCTGAAAGCATGGAAAAGGAAATAGATAAAGTCCAGATTAAAGTGGCCAAGAACCGTCACGGTCCGACCGGTGACATTTACCTTGGCTGGAATGCTGACTTTACGCTGTTTTCTACCATTGAAACAAGACATGATGATTTCTAAGGTACAAGCTTTTTTGGAGCAGGAACAGTTGCTCCAAGCCGGACAATGGGTTATTCTTGCTTTATCCGGCGGAGCAGATTCCGTAGCTTTGCTTTCTGTCTGCAAAGAGTTGCAGGACGAATATAACTTGCATTTGCTGGCAGCCCATGTAAACCACGGAATCCGTGGGGAAGAGGCGGACCAGGACGAAGCGTTTTGTCAAACTCTCTGTAAACAGCTAAATGTGGAACTCCGTGTATTGCACGCTGATGTCCCCGCTTTAGCCAGACAGGCTGGCGTTTCGGAAGAAACCTGCGGCAGAAAAGTCCGTTACCAGTTTTTTCAGGACCTGGCAAAGGAACTAGCGGCAAATGGCGTGCCAGCGCAGCAAATCCGAATTGCTACGGCCCACACGGCGCAGGACGCGGTGGAAACCATGTTGTTCCACCTTGCCAGGGGAACCGGTTTAACCGGCCTCTGCGGAATTCCTGCCGTCAGAGGAAACATTATCAGACCGCTTCTTACCTGCACGCGTGCAGACATTGAAGCTTACTTACAAGAACGGCAATTACCGCATAAGGAAGACAGCACCAATCAGGATGTTTCCTATGCGCGTAACCGCATTCGTCACCAGGTATTGCCGGCCTTAGAGGCCTGCAATGACGGTGCTCTCCGAAATATACTTCGTTGCATGGAACTATTGCAACAGGATGAAGCTTATTTGGAAGAGCAGGCTGATCTTCTACGTGCTTATGCCAAAGTAGAGGGGAAAGAGGCCTACTATGCAGACCGGCTGTCTACAGCGCACCCCGCCATTTTAAACCGTGTACTGGCGTCTGTTCTGACCGAAGTTTGCGGGCAGGACCTGACTGCCGGGCACATTGCCAAGGCGGCTGCACTGCTGACCACAGGCGGTCAAACGCAAATTCCCACCGGAGCCTACGTCCGGGTTCGGGATAATGAATTTTGTGTACTCCGGCAGTTGCCGGATACCCATTCGGTATCCGACTTTGCCGTTACCGGTGCCGAAGAGGTAGTTTTACCCATCGGTACCTTTCGGTATCGGGTTTTTCCGAACCCGGACCGGGGGCTCCGCCCCAATACAGCGGCGCCAGGCTATGCGTGCCGGCTGGATTTTGATAAAATCGGGCCGTTCACGCTGCGCAACCGCCGCCCCGGAGACAGGTTTACTCCTGCATTCCGGAAAGTGACTAAATCGCTGAAATCTTTGTTCAATGAATCCGGAATTCCACCGGAAGACCGCTCTGGTATTCTGCTGATGGAGTCTGCTGGTGAAATTGTCTGGATGCAGGGGTTTGGCCCATCGGAATCCGCTCGTGTTCGGACGGAAACCGAAACCATTATGGAAATTATACTGAATTAGGAGGCCCGCAATGGCAAGTGAACAAATGTCAAATGACATTGAACGCGTCCTGTTATCTGAAGAGCAGATTCAAGAAATTGTGAATCGTGTTGGTCAACAGATTACGGAAAATTACCGCGGCAAAAAATTGGTACTGGTGTCCGTACTAAAAGGATCCGTTGTCTGGATGGCTGATCTGATGCGCGCCATTGATCTGCCGGTAGAAATTGACTTTATGGTGGTTTCCAGTTATGGAAAAGGTACCACCTCCGGTCGTGTCAAAATCATTAAAGACTTAGACCTGGATTTGTCCGGTTTGGATTTGCTGATTGTAGAAGACATTTTAGATACCGGTAATACACTGTATTCCTTAATGCAGTTACTTTCCACCCGTAATCCGAAATCCATTAAAATCTGTACCTTCTTAGATAAGCCGGAACGTCGGGTAGCCCCTATTACTGCGGACTACGTCGGCGCAATTGTACCGGATGAATTTGTAGTTGGCTACGGTCTGGATTACAACCAAAAATACAGAAATCTTCCGTATCTTGGCGTTTTAAAGCCTGAAGTATACGAAAAGTAAGGAGGATATAACCTTGGATCAGAACAAAACTCCTGGAAGTCAGGATCCGAAAAAGCGCAGTAATTTAATTCAGACCATCATCTGGATTATTTTACCCTTGCTCCTTGTGGTTTCCATGTACTTTACCTTCAACTCCAGCTCCACCAAGGACTCTAAGAAATACTATGAAGTCATTTCTTATTTCCAGCAGGGGGAAGTAACGGAGTATACGCTGAACATTTCCACCGGAAAGTTGTCTTATACGCTGGAAGGGGAAACCGAAGCGCGTACCTACAATGTACCCTCGGTAGATTTGTTTGTGAATGATACCCATGACAGTATCATGGAATACAATGAAAAACATCCGGATAGTCCTATCAAAGTGGATTACCAGGTAACCAAGTCTACCAGCTGGCTATCCCAGTTGTTGCCGGTTGTTTTGTCAACGGTACTGATTATTGTGGTCTGTGTCTGGATTATGCGCCGCATGAATACCACCATGATGAATGAAAACAACCGTGCGCTTGGATTCGGCAAGGCACGCATTAAAAAGGGCGATGAAGTTTCTGAAAAGAAGACCTTTGCTGATGTAGCCGGCGCTGACGAAGAAAAAGAAGAACTGAAGGAAATTGTGGATTTCCTGAAAGACCCACACAAATATGATGCTCTTGGCGCCAGAATTCCAAAGGGTGTTTTGCTGGTGGGCCCTCCGGGTACCGGTAAAACCCTTCTGGCAAGAGCTACCGCAGGTGAAGCAGACAGACCATTCTTCTCCATTTCCGGTTCTGACTTTGTAGAAATGTATGTTGGTGTTGGTGCCTCTCGTGTTCGTGACTTGTTTGACAATGCCAAGAAGAACGCACCTGCCATTATCTTTATTGATGAAATTGACGCCGTTGGTCGTCACCGTGGCGCCGGTATGGGCGGCGGACATGATGAACGGGAGCAAACCCTGAACCAGTTGCTGGTTGAAATGGACGGCTTTGCCGGAAATTTGGGTATTGTTGTCATTGCAGCAACCAACCGTCCAGACATTCTGGACCCGGCCTTGCTTCGCCCAGGCCGTTTTGACCGTCAAATTACCGTAAACTATCCAGATGTTGTTGGCCGTGAAGCAATTCTGAAGATTCACGCCAAGAACAAGCCAATTGCGCCGGATGTAGATCTGAACGTCATTGCCAATGCCACCGCAGGCTTTACCGGTGCAGATCTGGAAAACCTGTTGAATGAATCTGCATTGCTGGCTGCACGAAAGGGCAGAAAAGCCATTACCGCTGCTGACGTTGGAGAAGCAACCGTAAAGGTTATGGTAGGTCCGGAAAAGAAGACCAAGAAGATGTCAGATCAGGAAAAGAAGCTGACGGCATACCACGAAGCCGGCCACGCAGTCACCAATTTCTATCTGCCGCTGCTTGATCCGGTTCATGAAATCAGTATTATTCCGCGTGGCTCTGCCGGCGGTTATACCATGAGCGTACCTACCGAAGACAAGTCTTACATGACCAAGAACACCATGCTGCAGAATCTGGTTAGCCTTTTAGGTGGTCGGGTAGCAGAGGCCCTGATTATGGGTGACGTATCTACTGGTGCATCCAATGATATTGAACGTGCCACCAAGATTACGCACAACATGATTACCCGCTACGGCATGAGTGAAAAACTGGGTACCATTTCTTATGGCTCCGACAGTGACGAAGTCTTCCTGGGTATGGACTACGGCCGAAAACGGGACTACTCTGAAGCCACTGCTGCCGCCATTGACCAGGAATCCAAACGCATTATGGATCATGCTTATCAGGAGGCAGAACGCCTGTTGAAAGAGCATTCTGACAAGCTGGATAATGTTGCCAAGTTCCTGATTCAATATGAAAAGATGGACGGCACCATTTTCCGTCAGATTATGGAAAATGACGATTTTGACATTGACGCCTTTATTAAGGAACATGGTGAAAAGCTGAAACGCCATACCATGACACCGGCTGAAATGATCCAAGCTGCCAAAGATGCCAAGGCTGCTAAAGAAGCACAGGTACAAAAAGCGGCTGACACGGAAGCAACTGCGGAAGAAGTTCTGTAAGCTTCCATAAAATATAAGACAAGGACCTGCTGCCTGTATGGGTAGCGGGTCTTCCTTTTTCTTGCTCCTTACAAATGACTCAGAGCAAAGGCAAAGAAAGATGAATTTCATCTTCGTAAAGTGCCCCTAAAAAGTCGGGAAACCGCATATTTATGGGCCGTTTCTTGACAGGACCCAAGATGCAGTGTAAAATTTTACGGTAAAAAATTTATGGAGGGTACTATGGCAAAGACTGCGAAATATACAAATGACAATATTTCCCAGCTGAAGGGCGCCGACCGGGTTCGGAAAAGACCGGCCGTTATCTTCGGCTCAGACGGTATTGAAGGCTGCCAACACTCTTTCTTTGAAATTCTGTCCAACTCAATTGACGAAGCCAGAGAAGGCTTCGGTAATAAAATCATCATTACACGGTATCTTGACCAAAGTCTGGAAGTACAGGATTTTGGCCGAGGTATTCCTATGGATTACAACGAAAAAGAAAAAGAATACAACTGGAAATTAGTTTTCTGTGAACTGTATGCCGGAGGTAAGTACAACACCAACTCCGGAAACGGTATTTATGAATTCTCCCTTGGTTTAAATGGACTTGGCCTTTGCGCCACGCAGTATTCCTCAGAATACATGGATGCGGAAATCCATCGGGATGGTATCTGCTACAAAATGCAGTTTCAGTCAGGCAATCCAAAGGGGAAATTAAGCAAAGAGGAAACTTCTCATAAGGGAACCGGCTCCCGCATTCATTGGAAACCGGATCGCCAGGTATTTACCGACATCAATATTCCGCTGGAGTACTTCAAAGATACCCTGCGTCGCCAGGCAATTGTCAATAACGGCCTGCTGTTCCGCCTGAAAGATGAAGTGGCTCCGGGAAAATTTGAAGAATATGAATTCTGTTACGAAAACGGTATTCAGGACTACATGAAAGAAGTTGTTGGTGCAGATGCATTTACGCAACCTGTGTTCTGGACTACCGAACGGGTTGGTCGGGACAGAGAAGACCTGGAAGATTACAAAGTCCTGATTAATGCGGTTGTGTGCTTTTCCAACAAGCAGCAATTGAAGGAATATTATCACAACTCCTCCTGGCTGGAGCATGGCGGTGCGCCGGAAAAAGCGGTGCGCAGTGCCTTTGTTTCCCAAATTGATGCCTACTTAAAGGCAAACAACAAATACACAAAATCCGACAAGAAGATTACGTTCCAGGACGTGGAAGATTGTCTTTGCGTTATTATTTCTTCCTTTTCTACTCAGACTTCCTATGAAAACCAGACCAAGAAGGCCATTAACAACAAATTCATTCAGGAAGCAATGACGGAATTTTTTAAGCACTCCCTGGAAGTTTATTTCATTGAAAATAAAATGGATGCGGACCGGATTACTGACCAGGTCTTAATTAACATGCGTTCCCGGATTCGTGCGGAATCTACCCGCCAGAATTTGAAAAAGACGCTGACTGGCAATATGGATATGGGTAACCGCGTCAAGAAATTTGTGGACTGTCGGACGAAGGATGTTAGTCGCAGAGAGGTCTTCATTGTAGAAGGGGACTCCGCACTTGGTTCCTGTAAGCAGGCAAGAGACTCCGAATTCCAGGCGGTTATCCCCATTCGCGGTAAAATTCTGAACTGTCTGAAAGCCGATTATGACCGTATTTTTAAGTCGGAAATTATTACAGATCTGATCAAAGTCCTTGGCTGCGGGGTAGAAGTCCAGACCAAGAAAAAGGACATGAATGCCTTTAATCTGGACAATTTGCGCTGGAACAAGGTCATTATCTGTACGGATGCCGACGTAGACGGGTATCAGATTCGCACTCTGGTTTTGACCATGATTTATCGCCTGATGCCGACACTGATTACAGAGGGAAAGGTGTTTATTGCCGAATCCCCGTTGTATGAAATCCAAAGCAAAGACCAGGTTTGGTTTGCTTACACGGAACCGGAAAAGGCCCAGGTTTTGGAAGAACTGGAAGGCAAGAAATACACCATCCAGCGCTCCAAAGGGTTGGGTGAAAACGATGCCGACATGATGTGGCTTACCACCATGAATCCGAAGACGCGCCGTCTGATTAAGGTAACACCGGATGACGCTGAACTGACCGCCAAGACCTTTGACCTGTTACTGGGTGATGATCTTGCCGGCAGAAAGCAGCACATTGCAGAAGACGGCCACTTGTATCTTGATATGACGGACGTTAGTTAAGGAGGAAAATGAATGGCTTCCAAAAAGAAAACAGGGCCGGACATTGCCCGTGATGAAACCAATCCGAATGCGCATATCATGGGCGCCGGCGAGGTAGTGGACCAGCGTATTGTAGAAACGCTGGAAATCAACTATATGCCGTATGCCATGAGCGTAATTATGTCTCGTGCCATTCCGGAAATAGACGGCTTTAAACCGTCCCACAGAAAACTGCTTTATACCATGTACAAAATGGGACTGCTGACCGGGCCTCGGATTAAATCCGCCAACATTGTGGGCCGGACCATGCAACTTAACCCCCATGGCGATGCAGCCATTTATGACACTATGGTACGTCTTTCCCGTGGATATGGTGCTTTGTTGCACCCCTATGTTGACTCTAAGGGTAACTTTGGTAAAGCTTACTCCAGAGATATGTCCTGGGCTGCTTCCCGATACACAGAGGCTAAGCTGGAAAAGCTGGCATCTGAACTGTTTCGGGACATTGATAAGGATACTGTAGATTTTGTAGATAACTATGATGCTACCATGAAGGAGCCGACGCTGTTGCCGGTTACTTTCCCAAGCATTTTGGTCAATAACAATACAGGGATTGCCGTTGGTATGGCAAGCTCCATTTGTTCCTTTAACTTAAAGGAAATCTGTGACACTACCATCAATCTGATCAAAGACCCGGATTATGATATTATGGATTCTCTGCAGGCACCGGATTTTCCCGGCGGCGGCCAGATTATTTATGACCGGGCCAAAATGCAGGAGGTATTTGCTACCGGCCGCGGCGGCATTACCGTGCGTTCCAAGTACCAATATGACAAAGTAAACCATTGTATTGACATTACTGAAATTCCGCCGACTACCACTTCGGAAGTTATCATTGAAAAGATTATTGAAAAAGCCAAAAGCGGCAGCTTGCGGGAAATTTCCGATATCAGGGATGAAACCGATAAATCCGGCTTGAAAATTACCATTGATGTAAAGCGTGGTACAGATCCGGACGCACTCATGAAAAAACTGTTTAAGTCTACTTCTTTGGAAGAAGCTTTTCCATGTAACTTTAACGTTCTGATTGCCGGCATGCCCCGTGTTTGCGGCGTAAAAGAACTGTTAGAAGAGTGGATTGCCTTCCGCACGGAATGCGTTCGCAGACGGGTTTATTTTGACCTGAATAAAGCCAAGGAAAAGCTGCATTTGTTGCAGGGCCTGCAGAAGATTTTGCTGGACATTGATAAAGCAGTCAAAATTGTACGGGAAACTGAAGAAGAAGCAGAAGTGGTTCCGAATTTGATGATTGGCTTTGGAATTGATCAAATCCAGGCCGAATATGTGGCAGAAATCAAGTTGCGCCATTTGAACAGAGAGTTCATTTTAAAACGCTTGCAGGATGTTTCTGATTTGGAAAAGTCCATTGCTGACATGCAGGATACCTTAAACAGCAAGGCACGCATTAAGAAAATTCTGGTAACTGAGCTGGAAGACGTTGCTAAGAAATACGGCCAGCCACGGAAATCGGAAATTATTTACGCTACGGATTTGGAAGAAGAAGTGGAGGAAGAAGAGACGGTAGCCGATTATCCCTGCACCTTCTTCTTTACCCATGATGGTTATTTCAAAAAGATTACACCGCAGTCTTTGCGCATGAGTGGTTCCCAGAAGCTGAAGGAAAACGATTCCCTGCGGCAAACCGTGGAAGCCAGCAACGCAAAGGAACTGTTGTTCTTTACGGATAAGGCGCAGGTTTATAAAGCCAAGGCCTCGGATTTTGAAGACTCCAAAGCCTCTGTTTTGGGCCAGTATATTCCGACAGAGCTTGGCTTTGACGAAGGCGAAAAGCCGGTTTATATGGCAGTTACCGATAATTATCAGGGCTATATGATTTTTGCCTATGAAAACGGTAAGGTTGCCAAAGTGGAAATGTCCGCTTATTATACGAAGACGAATCGGAAGAAACTGATTAAAGCCTCCTGTGAAAAGTATGTCTTGGCAGATGCGCTGTATTTACCGGAAGACGCAGAACTGGTGCTTCGTTCCTCCGGAGGACGGTTGCTGTTGCTTCATACCGGATTGCTGACTGCCAAAACCACAAAGAACACGCAGGGTGTTTCCATTATGCGCCTGAAAAAGGGACAGCGTGTGGAAGAAGCCAGGCTGTACCAAGAGGGTGAGTTTGCAAAGCCATCCCGGTATCGTACCAAGAGTCTTCCGGCATTAGGTGCTTTCCCAGCATCAGAAGACGTGGCAGGGGAGCAGTTAACCTTGGATACTGTTACGGATTAACCCTTGAAACTCCCTTCGTTCTATGCTAAAATTTCTAAGCATTCTCTTATAGGAGGAACCAATATGTCCACATTAGAAATGGTTTTAGCCATTGTTACCATCATTCTTGCCATTGCGGTTACCGTTGTTGTGCTTTTACAGAAGAGCCGGGAAGCAGATGCTTCTGCTGTACAGGGCGGATCTTCCAACCAGTTCTTTGACAAGACTGCCGGACATCAGAAGGATGACCTGCTTGCTAATCTGACCAAAATTTTAGGCGGTCTGTTTTTCTTAGTTGCTCTGGCTACAGTTTTGGTAACTCTATTCGTAAAATAAACTGAAGATTTTGCTGTGCCCTGTTCCGGCAGGGCACAATACTTTGCAAAATTCCTTGACTTTATGCCGCCGTTAAAGTATTATATACGGGCGCCAAAAAATTATATGACTCATTAGCTCAGTCGGTAGAGCACTTGACTTTTAATCAAGGTGTCCGGGGTTCGAATCCCCGATGGGTCACCAACAGACCTGAACCGGTTCGGTTCAGGTCTCTTTTGCATTTTCAGCATTTTGTATACGTAAAATTAAAATAAAAGAGTAGCTTTCCCCAATCAAATTCGTATAGAATGAAATTTAACAGGAGGTTTTTGTATTATGCCTACAACTTATACTCATTATAAATTTGCTTTGGAGGTCAGAGAATCACTTCCAAAGGACATTCAGAAGATTACGGAACGCCATCCGGATCTTTATTATATGGGCGCCATGGGACCGGATCTTTTATTTTATTCCCTGCCGTCCATGCATACCTTCAATGTTTCTTCCTTAACACATAGAAGAAGCGGGAAAGACTGGTTTTCCTTCATGGGCAAACGTCTGTTAAACAGCAATATGGATGAACGCCAGCTGGCCTATATCTATGGCTTCCTGACGCATTACGCAGCAGACCGTGCCTGCCATGCTTATATTAACCAGTGTGCGGATGAAGGAAAAGGTTCCCACTATCTGATTGAAGCGGAGTGGGATCGTTACTATTTGGTGCGAGATGGCTTTGACCCACTCCACAAGAAATTGACTGACCACATTAAGATCAGTTGGAAAAATGCCAAAATGATTGCAGGATATTATCCTATGCTGACTCCGGGATGGATTTTTGCCTGCATGGTGGGCTCCCACATTCTGCTGGACGGTTTGGTTATGACCTCGGAAGCAAAACGGTTTGGGCTGCATCGCATAGCGGATTTAGCCGACAAGGTAGTTCCAGGTGCCGGGGATCAGTGTAAAGATATGGCAATTACCAAAGTGCCGGTGGCGTCCTGTCAGCCGGTTTGTCAGGAATTAAATGAAATGCTCTTCGGACAAGGGTTCCAGGATGCATTAGATTTCATAACGAGTTTTCTGGATACCATTCAGAACAACAAAGAGTGGGACTCTCGGTATGATATTAACTTTGAGGGTCTTGCCGAATAACGGAAAGGGGTTTCCTATATGAGTAAGCCAAAAGAAGGTAAGTTGACCAAGCTGGAGAAAAACTGGATTTTGTATGACGTTGCTAATTCCGCCTATGTTATGTTTGCCTGTACGCTGATTCCCATCTTCTTTGATTTAATCAGCGAAGACGCAGGACTTTCCGAACATCAATATTTGGCTTATTGGTCTTATGCAGCCTCTATTGCCACCGTTTTGTCCATGTTTGCCGGCCCGTTCTTTGGGGCGCAGGCAGACAAAAAGGGAAAGAAGAAAGGGGTTTTCCTTGGGACTCTGATTGCGGGGTGTATTGCATGTGCTGTTTGCGGTTTCTCTTACCATTGGGTGTTGTTCCTTTGCATCTTCATTTTGGGCAAAGTGGCGTTCAATATCAGCCTTGTAGTGTACGACTCCATGTTAGGGGATATTACGGATGATAGCCGCGTAGATGAAGTTTCTTCTCATGGATACGCCTGGGGTTATATCGGCAGTTGTATCCCGTTTGTTGTATGCCTGGCAATTTATGTTCTGGCTATGCTGGAAATTGTTCCCTTCAGCGAAGAAGTTGCCATTTCCATCGGCTTTATTCTGACGGCCATTTGGTGGTTTGCGGTATCCATGCCGCTGTATAAAACCTATCAGCAAAAGAACTACATTTCCACGGAAGAGGCCAAAAAGGAAGCCAACCTTTTTACGCAGTTGGGTCATAGCATTAAAGAAGCTGCCAAAGACCGGAAAATCCTGCTGTTCTTAATTGCGTTTTTCTTTTATATTGACGGTGTTTATACTATCATTGAAGAGGCCACTGCCTTCGGAACATCTTTGGGTCTGGATTCTATTGGTTTACTGTCGGCTCTTTTGGTAACTCAGATTGTAGCTTTCCCAAGTGCCATTATCATTGGAAAGCTGTCTAAGAAGTATTCCGTAGAAAAATTAATCATTGTCTGCATTATTGCTTATTTCTGTGTTGGCATTTATGCCATTTTCCTGCATACGTTAACGCAGTTCTGGATTCTGGCCTGTTGCGTTGGTATGTTCCAGGGTGGTATACAGGCTCTGTCCCGTTCGTACTTTACCAAGATTATTCCGGCAGAAAAGTCCGGAGAACTCTTCGGCCTTTATGATATTTTCGGCAAGGGCGCCACTTTCCTGGGTACGTTCCTGGTAGGTGTTGTAACGCAGGCTACCAATAATCAGAATATCGGTGTTGCCACGCTGACAGTGTTCTTTGTCATTGGACTGGTTGTTTTTATCATTTCCATCAAGAAGTAAAATCTGTTACAATAGGGCATATTTTTTGGAAATACCAAGGAGAACATGTCCATGAACAACATCATTCTGATTGGCATGCCTGGCTGCGGAAAAAGCACGCTTGGCGTACTTTTGGCTAAGAATTTAGCCTATCATTTTCTGGATTCAGATTTGCTGATTCAGCAAAAAGCCGGAAAAAAGTTGCAGGACATTTTGGATCAGGATGGAAATGAAGCTTTTGGAAAGCTGGAAAATGAAGTAAATCTGAGTCTGGATATTCAAAACACGGTGCTGGCCACCGGCGGTTCCGCTGTTTATTGGGAAGAATCCATGCTGCATTTAAAATCCATAGGACTGGTTGTTTATCTTCAGGTTCCATATGAAGAACTGAAAAGCAGAATTACCAATATGGATTCCCGCGGCATTGTTATTCCGGAAGGCAAAACTTTTCGGGACATTTATGAAGAACGGAACATTCTGTATTTAAGATATGCTGATCTTGTCATTTCGGAGAAAAATGATCAGGATCTCTGGACCAATTGCTGTCGGGTGGCTGATGCCATCCGTAACTTTGAAGAGGGGGTTTAAGAATGAACTATTGTAAGCGAGTTATGGCAGTACTCCTGTCACTGGTAACGGTTATTGCACTTCTTTGCCTTCCGGCCTCTGCCGCGGGAAAGAAAAACTATGACAAGTACAAAGTTTATACGGTCATTGGAGACTCGGTTGCCACGGGATACGGGGCACTAAGCAACAATGAAGGTTGTACTTATAAGCGGTTAACGGGCTCATACGGTGACTTGATTGCCAAGCGACTGGGAAACATCAAGCTGAATCCGAAGGCGGCTGAAGGTGAACGCACCGTAGAAGTTCGTTACTTGCTGGATGAGACCTACAAAGGTGATGCTTACCTTGCTAAGTACAGTAGTTCTGTACAAACCCTGGATGAAAAGGACCGTGCCAGCTACATTAAGGCAATTAAAGAAGCGGATGTTATTTCCATTGGTCTCTGCTCCAATGATATTTTTACCATTCCGGCTGACGTCTTGAAAGACCGCATGAGTGATTTTACTGACACCTGGGATAAGGCAAAGGACAACGAAATTACAGAACTGTTGCTGCAAAACAAAGTCATTGAAGCCATGGAACGTCTGTTCTATTATGCCGGGGAGGCCGGGGTGTTAAGTCTTGCCGTGCCGGAATTCATGAAGAACGTGTTGGTTGGTCTGGAACAGTTCAAAATTAACTATAACGTTATTACGGATAAAATTTATGAGCTGAATCCGGATGTTACCGTTATGGTCATGAGCATGTGTAGTCCTATGGGCACGATGCCACTCTACAATGGTGGGAAAGAGCTTGGAAACGTCATTAATGGCGGTACGGAGCTGATCAATCAGTATCTGAAATCTGGCTGCAAGAATGCCTACAAATACACCTATGTAGACGAAATGGACATTGATTCTCCGTATCATAACTTTGATTCTCTGCTTGACTATGCCCTGGCAGACAAAGGAGACAATTATCCTGACGTAAACCATCCAAACGCTTCCGGACACAAATACATTGCTGACCAGTTTATGGCGGCACTGCCGGAAACCCAATTCATTGATATTGCCGACGCCAAAAATTATGACGCCATTGTCCGTCTGTACAATGCAGGCATTATGATTGGCGATGGAGCTGTCAACTTTAATCCGAACACTGAAGTAACCGGAAAACAATTGGCTTATGCCCTGTATCGTCTGGCAGGAAACAAGAAAGGATCCTACGCAACCGTTAAGAAATGGTGCACTAAGAACGGAATTTTGGACCTGAGCAAAACCGAAAATGCCAAGTTGACAGAAACGCAGGTTGCTGCGGCCGTGAAGGCTTTTGCCAAGAAGACGGGGAACAAGACCTATTATTCCTCCAAAGGTACCTCTACGGTCACCAGAGACACGTTGGCAGGCATCCTGGTTAAGTATTTGAAGTAAACCTGAGTTAGCCGTACACGGCAAATTAAGACAAAATAAAACAGCGTAGAAAGCAAACGCTTTCTACGCTGTTTCTTTATGCTTTTTTCGGTACTGGGAGGGAGTACAGTTGTAAACCTTTTTGAAGACCTTTACAAAGTAGTTGTTGTCATTATAGCCAACATGACTGCCGATTTCCTGGATTTGAAAATCCGTCTGAGACAGCAAATCAGCAGCCTTTTTACAGCGCTGTGTGGTCAGATATTCGTTGAGAGTCATACCGGTTTCCGCTTTAAACAACTTGCATAGACCGGTAACGGATAAGGTGACGTTGTCCGCCAAGTCGGAAAGGTGTAAATCTTCACTAAGGTGGGAAATGATATATTCCATGGTCTGCACAACCGGTTTTGGATAGTGGGCATAATTAAGT
>CAVCCW010000021.1:0-29643 GCA_963600825.1 Bacteroidaceae bacterium
TCCTGAAAAGGCTCGTATGACAAACCAGCAATCATTTCGCCATCTTCATTAATCATTAGTGGATATTCCATATTTTTATCTGCCAATAAAACACATATCACATCGCTTTTTTTATATTCTTTTACAATCAGCAACAGGTTACCTGCTTCATCAGATATTCCCAGGTTTCCTTTCAAAGATAATCCTTTTGGTTTATTAACAGAGAAAGAATATCCGTCTTTATAGTTGGAATACTCTCCTTTCAGAGTTGAATCTTCCGTAATTGTCATATATTCCCGGAAAGATTCTTTAATGAAATACGCCTGCTGCCGTTTTCTGGCAAATATGATTATCAGGGATAAAAGAACAACAGTGGTTATCACAATTAAAAGTATTTTCTTTTTATTGAATTTCATACTCAATCTTCCCTCTCCCGAAAAGTTGTGAATCATGAGTTACAAGAACTATTGTTTTTCCTTTTTCATTAAGACCATTTAATAGATCAAAAACCATATCTGCATTTTTTCTGTCAAGCGAGCCAGTTGGTTCATCAGCAAGAATGATATTACATTTTTTCATAATAAGTCTTGCTATAGCAACCCTCTGCTGTTCACCACCTGACAACGTATAAACTTTTTTGTTCAGAACATCTTCTGACAAACCAACGAACGAAAGGGCGTCTTTCATTTCAATATTTTGTCTGTATTTTTTCTTTACAAAGCTAAGGTTCTGTTTTACTGTCTTTTCCTCAACCAAAGCAAAATTTTGAAACAGGAAGCCGACCTCCTCACTCAGTATTTTTTGTCTGTCCCTCTTTTTGGATGTATCATAACCGTTGATTACCACCGAGCCGGAGTCAACATCCTCAATCCCACCTATCATGTTCAGAAGGGTTGTCTTTCCACATCCACTGGGTCCTTTAAAAATTACAAAGTCCCCGTCTTCTATTGTCATATCAAGCCCTTTGTATAATTGTCTGGAGTTAAATGCTTTATTTAAATTTGAAATCTTAATCATAGCGCTGCTCCCTTTATCAATCTTACTACTTTTGCTTTTTCAACCTTATTAACGAAAAAGGCAATTGAAATAAAGTCAATTGCAGTCACCAGGGCAAACGCCGTTAAGACATATTTATATTCCGTGTGTATGGCGTTCCCGAATTCAAGTCCTACTGCCAAAGCAATTATCAAAGTCATAATTTCAATGAAAACCACAACCCAGTATTTTTCTGCTTTTGTATACCCCAGACTACTCTTTATTGCAAATTCTTTTGCCTTGTAGGTCATTTCGGATTTTATGAAAATATATTGCATCATAACCATCAACAAAATAGCAACACACGATTCTATAAGTTCCACGGTAAAATCATGTGATATTGACGAGTACCTGTAATTATAATCATCAAGAATATTGGTTTTGAGTACCGAGTCAACAGAAGGATCAAACCCAAGTGCAGATAATTCTTCGTCAAGATTTATCCTTGATAAATCATACATAATGTGGCTGTTAGCAATTGTTATGTTTACATCACCTGTTATTTCATTTTTTATTCGGCCCTCATCAGTCGTATTCAAAGCTACAATCGGATCTTTATAAAGCTCACTAGTTGCCTTTCTTTTTCCATTACTCATAGCTATTAATCTTATATTTTCCGGATAGTAAATGGTCTCATAGTTGTAAGTCAGCCCCTCCGAAGAATCAATTAGAAATGTTATCATTTTATTAAAATCAGCAATCTGTGTATCTGTCAGCGCTGTTTTGTATTTCTCAGGTATAAAAGTATAAATCGTTCCATCTTTCAGGCTGAATGTTTCCATTTTTAAGTTTTCAAGCAGGTACTTTTCCGCATTCTTATTAAAGTAAAGTATACTTTTGTTTCCGAATGCAAAGTCTCCTTCTAACTTTATCTGAATGCGTGCATTGGCCTTACTAAAAACATTTCTGTAAAAATTCAATTCTTTTTGTGGCAAAGTAAGTCCTTCTGAATCAGTCTCACTCAAAAAGCCTGATACATAGCTATACTTTTTATTTTCTTCAAAAAAATCCTTTTGGTCAGAAATGGAAGTAAATGATGTCAGAGAAACCATAAAATCAGATAAAAGAATCATGCCTACAGACATGACGAACACTTTTGTCATCACACCGAAAGCTAAAGAACTTTTATTTATCTCTTTTCCCTTAATTGAAATTTTTATGTCTGAAAAAAGCAATGTCATCCAAAAAATAGAATTTACAATACAAACAGCCGTCAAAATCATGAAAGATTTTGCATACATAAACGTACAGGGTGTAACAAAGGAGATCAGTTTGCCAAGAACAATATAAAGGCCTACAACAGCCATAAAATCCGTCACTATATTAGTTGCTATGGTCCTTCCTCTGCTCTCACCAAAGCACCATCTTACAGAAAATTCTTTTTTCTTGGAAACAATTTCAAAAATCGTTAAGCTTAAAATAATTATTCCTATAACCGTCCATATAAAATATACTTCTGACTCTTGATTTGATATCCTTTTGGAGCGCGATGCATACGAGAAGAAATTATATTTTTTTGTAACAGCATTTACGAATTCGTCAACGTCTTTCTCAGCACCAACAATATTAAATGAATATATTTTTTTAATATCCGTCAAATCATCAAAAGACTTATAGGAAACAGAAAAGTCACCTGACAGAAGACTGCCAAAAACACCCTCTCTTACATAGTTATCTTTATAGAGCTTTTCTTTTACGGCATCATTTGATAGGTACAAAGTGTGCTTATTACATGTTTTTGAATTACTTTCGTTACATTCTGAAAACAATGCAACATTGAATTTTTCTGACTCTTTAACAAGGTCCTTTATTATGGATTCCGAATCATTTACCTCAACTTCATCGTATTGCAAATAAAGACTGGGATAAATTGCTTCTCCCAGAGAATTAATGTACGACTCATATTCTTCTCCCTGAAAAACCAAACCTAGAGATATCAGCAGTACACAAATAAGTATTTTGATATATTTCATAACTGTTATACCCCAAAAAGGTGGAGAGGCCGGTATACCAGCCTCCCCACCCCCAAATTTTAGTAAAGTAATTTCCAAACAGGTTTTGCGGCATGCTTTACAAATACAGTTTTTGTCCAAGCACCAGCGCTAGCGGAATATGCTTTCTCATCTTGTCCGCTTCCGTGACTTATGGCAGCCTGATGGCTTTTACTAGAATGATACGTGCTACAATAATCTTCGTTCAAATAATGCGTATCATATCCATATTTGATTTTACCCTTTCCCCCATCAACTGTAATTGTATGTGACCAGGCACCGGCATAACTTACATTTGATGTATAGGATGTAGCAGAACCGTTTTGATATCCTCTAATTGATCCGCCCCCATTGTCTCTCACTTCGTACTTATATGCGGCGGCAGGAATAATCAGAGATGTTGCCAATATTGATATTGCTAATATCAACCACGCTAGTTTTAATATTCTGTTCATTGTGATTCTCCTTTTCATAAAACGGTGGGTTGGGTCCATAAGTATTCCGATAAAAGCTCCAATTCAACTAAAAGGTATCATCCTGTCCTCAACTTGTTTGTATCATAAACTCATTCAATACGCAAGCATATGTTTTCAAAAAAAGCACCTCATATTGACATAATCTGCCAATATGAGGTGCTTTTGCTTACTTACTTGCTTTCCTTCAAAATCTGCACAATTTCTTCATGCGTCAACGTCTTGTAGCCGCCATCCAGGATGAAGGAGCCGTCGGCAATACCTTCTAACATGTCATCTGTAACGCCGAGGTCGGTGATGTTCATAACCAGGCCAATTTCGGTCATCCAGGCTTCCATGCGGGAAAGGCCTTCGGCGGCAATCTGTTCGTCGGTTTTGCCGGTTGGGTCAACATTCCAGACCGCCTGTGCGTAACGAACAAACTTCGGCAGACCATATGGGCAAATGTGGCGGTAGTATGCCATGGAAACTGCGGCCAAAGTCATGCCGTGTGTGGCGTTGGTATAAGCACCAATGGACTGGCCAATCATGTGTACCATCCAGTCCGTAGTCTTGCCCTTGGCCACCAGCGTATTCAACGCCCAGGTGGCGTCCCACATGATGTTACTGCGTGCTTCGTAGTCCTGCGGGTTCTTAACCGCAATGCGGGACGAATGAATAACAGAACGCATTAAACCTTCCATCAGGTAGTCAGAAGTGTTGTCGTCCGTATCGGAAAAATACTGCTCTGTAATGTGGTTGAAGATATCATAAATACCGGCCACCATCTGGGTCTGCGGGACTGTATAGGTGTATTCCGGGTTCAGAATAGAGAACTTCGGAAACACATTCGGCCCAAACACGTGCCCAATCTTCAGCTTGGAAGCGTGGTTGGTAATAACGGAGCCGCCGTTCATTTCAGAGCCGGTACCTACCATGGTTAAAATACAGCCCACCGGAATAATGGGATTGTCCACGTCTTCCATGCGCAGAAAATACTTGTCCCACGGATCTTCCGTGCAATAGGCGGAAACCGAGACCGCTTTGGCGTAATCGCAAGTGGAACCACCGCCCACAGCCAGAATCAGATCCACCTTATTTTCCCGGGCGATTTGGCAACCCTCATACAACTTCTCCACTGTTGGATTCGGCATAACTCCAGGGTCTTCAAACACGTTCTTGCCGGCTTCCTTTAACACAGCCAAAACGGCGTCATAAATACCGTTCTTTTTAATGGAACCGCCGCCGTAGCTTAATTGAATATTCGGGCCGTACTGGTCCAGTTCTGCCTTCAAAAACTCCAGCGCGTTCTGGCCGAAGTAAAGTTTGGTCGGATTGTAGTAAGAAAAATTACCAAGCATATAGGTGTACCTCCTAAGGAAAATGTTCGCAATCTTTATTGCGTTATTCTTATTGTACTAGCTGAAGTTCACTCCAGGTCAAGCATTCTTAAAAAAAAGCACGCAGATGCCATATCTGCGTGCTCTTAAACAACAGTATTCTTTTTGTCAGACGTTTATAAAGTGTCCAAATAAAAGGCACCTTCCTGAACTAAATCATCCAGGGTAACGCTATCTAAGTAGTCATTAATCAGCGTGTTCAACTTTTTCCACATGGGGAGAGTTCTGCAGTTTGCTTCTTTCGGGCACTGCTCCGCATTACACTGTAAACAGGGAACCGGAGAAAGGTCTCCTTCGGTCAGGCGGAGAATTTCCCCCACCTTGTACTGATACGGAAACCGGGTCAGCTTGTACCCGCCGCCTTTTCCGTGAACGCCTTCAATCAGCTTGTTCTTGGTTAAAATGGGCAGAATTTTCTCCAGGTACTTCAAAGAGATATCCTGACGGGCAGCAATATCCTTCATGGGAATATACCCGCTCCCGTAGTGCTCTGCCATATCAATCATGACGCGCAAAGCATAGCGTCCTCTGGTGGAAATCAGCATAACTGCTCCTTTAGATTTATGGCTACATCGCCAAAAATAGGGACAAACAAATTAATCAGCAAACAGCGGGGTGGACAGATATCTGTCTCCGGTATCCGGCAGAAGAACCACAATGGTCTTGCCTTTATTTTCCGGGCGCTTGGCAAGCTGAATGCCCGCGTACAGAGCTGCACCGGAGGAAATGCCAACCAGAACACCTTCCTTGCGGCCGATTTCTTTGCCGGTGGCAAAAGAGTCTTCGTTGGAAACCGGAATAATTTCATCATAAATGGTGGTGTCCAGAACATCCGGAACAAAGCCTGCGCCAATGCCCTGAATTTTATGGGCACCTGCAACGCCGGTGGAAAGAACGGCAGAGGTGGCCGGTTCCACAGCAACTACCTTTACGTCCGGGTTCTTGGACTTCAGATACTTACCAACGCCGGTAACGGTTCCGCCGGTGCCAACGCCGGCAACAAAGATGTCAACTGCACCGTCCGTATCTTCCCAGATTTCCGGGCCGGTGGTTTCAAAGTGAGCCTTTGGGTTATCCGGGTTAACAAACTGTCCCGGAACAAAGCTGTTCGGAATTTCCTGTGCCAGTTCATTTGCCTTGGCAATGGCACCCTTCATACCCTTGGCGCCTTCGGTCAAAACCAGTTCTGCGCCATAGGCCTTCATAATCTGTCTGCGTTCAATGGACATGGTTTCCGGCATAACAATGATGATGCGATACCCTCTTGCTGCAGCAACGGAGGCCAGGCCAATACCGGTATTCCCGCTGGTCGGTTCAATAATTACGGAGCCTTCTTTCAGGACGCCCTTCTTTTCCGCTTCGTCAATCATTTCTTTGGCAACTCTGTCCTTAACGGATCCGGCTGGATTGAAGTATTCCAGCTTGGCCAGTAATTTTGCTTCCAGACCCTCGGCCTTTTCAATGTGGGTAAATTCAACAAGCGGGGTGCCGCCGATCAACTGATCAGCAGAAGTATATACTTTAGACATTTTTCTTATCTCCTTTTTGGTTCTGCGATTTGCTTTCTAACAAGTATTATAGCAGTTTTTTAGAATGATTAAACAGCATCAAAGCCCTTTTGCAGGTCTGCAAGGATATCATCAATGTGTTCGGTACCAATAGACAGACGAATGGTTGCCTGGCTGATGCCCTGATCTGCCAGTTCTGCGTCAGTCAACTGGGAATGAGTGGTGGTTGCCGGATGAATAACCAGGGATTTTACGTCTGCAACGTTTGCCAGCAAAGAGAAGATTTCCAGGTTGTCAATGAAACGGTAGGCTTCATCTTTTCCACCCTTAATTTCAAAGGTGAAGATGCTGGCGCCGCCATTCGGGAAGTACTTCTGGTACAGCTCATGATCCGGATGATCTGGCAGGGACGGATGGTTTACTTTGGCAACCTTTGGATGGTTGTTCAGGAATTCTACTACCTTTGCGGTGTTTTCCGCATGGCGCTCCAGGCGCAGGGAAAGGGTTTCCGTGCCCTGCAGCAGCAGGAATGCGGCAAACGGGGAAATGGTTGCACCTTCGTCCCGCAGGAGAATGGCACGGATATAAGTGGCAAAGGCAGCTTTACCGGCGGCATCCGTAAACTTAACACCGTGATAGGATGGGTTGGGTTCGGAAATCCACGGGTACTTGCCGCTGGCAGCCCAGTCAAAGGTACCGCCGTCTACAATGACACCGCCAAGAGTGGTACCGTGACCGCCAATGAACTTGGTGGCGGAGTGAACTACAATGTCAGCTCCGTGTTCAATCGGGCGAATCAAATACGGTGTGCCGAAGGTGTTATCAATAACCAGTGGTAAGCCGTGTTTATGGGCCAGTGCAGCAACTGCGTCAATATCAGGAATATCACTGTTCGGGTTGCCAAGGGTTTCAATGAAAATTGCCTTGGTGTTGTCCTGAATGGCGGCCTCGGTTTCTTCCAGATTATGGATATCTACAAAGGTTGTGCTGATGCCATTGGACAGCGGCAATGTGTGGGCTAATAGGTTGTAAGAGCCACCGTAAATGGTCTTCTGTGCAACAATGTGTTCTCCGGAGCTGGCCAGTGCCTGAATGGTGTAATTGATTGCCGCTGCACCAGAGGCAACAGCCAGGCCGGCAACGCCGCCTTCCAGAGCCGCAATACGGTCTTCAAAAACGCCCTGGGTGGAGTTGGTCAGACGACCATAGATGTTACCGGCATCGGCAAGGCCAAAACGGTCAGCTGCGTGCTGGGAGTTATGGAATACATAAGAAGTGGTCTGGTAAATCGGCACGGCTCTGGAGTCGGTTGCCGGGTCTGCCTGTTCTTGTCCTACGTGAAGTTGTAATGTTTCGAATTTATAGTTTGCCATGATAGAGTTCCTCAATCTTTCTTTTATTTTAAATTAGTTTCTACAGGTACAACAGCCGCACATTCGTCCGTTTCCGTAAAGTGTGTTTGCTGTTCCTGGCTGTTTTCTAAAAGAAAGTAGCATGGTAGTTCTCCTTTGAATGTTTTACCTACCCGCTCGGTAGGTTGGCAATATAATAATCCAATCAACCTACCGCGTCAAGGGGTAAATAGAAAAAATTTCAAAAAACGGACCGCAAACGGAAAACAACTTCCATTTGCGGTCCAATTAACAGTATGTTTTGTATGGGCGTTCTTATTCAGTTTCTTCCCCTACCAGGTGAACGGTAGTGTAATCGTGGTGCACTGCAGGCAGGAACTTCTGAAACAGGTCCTCTGTTTTCAGGCGCAGCACACTGGTGTTTACACACGGATGTACGCCAATGGTGTCATCCTGCAGTAAATCTTCATCTATCAGAAGGCGGACATGGTTATCATGGTCATTCATCAGCCCCATAATGGAAACGGCACCCGGCTTAATATCCAGATACTCTTCCATGGCAGCATCGTCTGCAAAGGAAAGACGGGCACTGCCAATCTGACTGGAAATTTCCTTCGTTTTGAATTTCTTGTCATGCCGAATCAGGAGCAAATAAAAATCTGTTTTCTGGCGGTTACACAAAAACAAGTTTTTACAAATAATAGTTGGTGCCAAATACTTGTCCAGTTCCAGGCAGACTTCCATGGTATCCGCTTTCGGATGGTCCATCTGTTCATAAGGAATCTGCAGGCTGTCCAACAAGTCATAACAGCGAATTTCTTTATTTTCCCGGCCGTCCAGACAATCTGGACGGCCGGGTTTTAATTCATAATATGCCATATCTTACGCCTTGTGCCATTTTACACCCTGTGGGGTATCTTCCAGAATAATGCCCATAGCCTTCAGTTCATCCCGAATGGCATCTGCTTTAGCAAAATTCTTTTCGGCACGGGCGGTCTGCCGTTCCTGAATCTTCTTTTCTACATCCACATCCAGGGTTTCCTTCTTGCGGTTGTAAATCAGGCCCAGAACGCCGGTCAGTTCATCAAACTCTTCAATGGCATAGGTCAGAAGGCCTTCAGAAGCCTTGCCGTCCAGTACCTGCGTATTAATGTCTCTTACCAATTCAAAGATGGCAGCCAGGGCATCTGCCGTATTCAGGTCGTCATCCATAGACTTTACAAAATCAGCACGATGCTTATCCAAGTTCTTCTTCACTTCAAAGTCCGTTGGACGGTCTTCTACGCTGGTGTTTTCCATGGCAAAGTCCAAATTATTACGGCAGGTATAAAGCCGCTGTAAAGAAGCTTTGCACTGTTCAATGCTGTCCACGCTGTAGTTGATTGGCATCCTGTAATGGGAGGAAATCATTAAATAGCGGATGGGCTCGTAGCCATACTTTTCCGCTACATCGCGGACGGTAAAGAAATTGCCCAAAGATTTAGACATCTTGACATTGTCCACGTTAATGTATCCGTTGTGCATCCAGTAGTTGGCAAACGGCACGCCGTTGCAGCATTCGGACTGCGCAATTTCATTTTCATGGTGCGGGAAAATCAGGTCCTGACCACCACAGTGAATGTCAATGGTTTCCCCAAGGAAACGGCGGTTCATGGCAGAGCATTCAATGTGCCAGCCCGGACGGCCATGGCCCCAGGGAGATTCCCAGTAAGGTTCGCCCGGCTTGGCAGCCTTCCAAAGGGCAAAGTCCATCGGGTCTTTCTTGACGTCCCCAATCATGATGCGGGCACCGGCTTCCAAGTCTTCCAGTGGCTGGTGAGACAGCTTACCGTATTCATTGAAGGTATTGGTACTGAAATACACGTCTCCCTCTTCTGTGGCGTAGGCATGCCCTTTTTCAACCAGAGTGGAGATAATGTTGATCATCTCATCAATGTTTTCCGTGGCCTTCGGATTGGTAGTAGCTTCCCGTACGTTCAGGCCCTTGGCATCCACCCAAAATTCCTTAATGTACTTTTCGGAAACGGTTTTATAATCCGTGCCCTCTTCATTGGCGCGCTTAATGATTTTGTCGTCAATGTCCGTGAAGTTCTGTACAAAGTTGACTTCATATCCGCGATATTCCAAATACCGGCGCAGTACGTCAAATACGCAAAGGGGTCTTGCGTTGCCAATATGAATGTAGTTGTATACCGTGGGGCCGCAAGCGTAAATTTTCAGCTTGCCTTCTTCCATCGGCACCAGTTCTTCTTTCTGGCGAGTCAGCGTATTAAATACTTTCATAGTGGTTATCTCCTGTTAGCTTTCTTTGTTTTTTCCTGTTCCAAAAGAACGGTCAGTTCATCAATCTGGCCCTGCAGGCGTTCAATTTCTTCCTGTACCGGGTTTGGTACATGAATCTGATCCAGATTATCAATCCGGACGCCATTGCGGCGAACCACTTGGGCAGGCACGCCCACGGCGGTGCTGTTTTCCGGAATGTCCTGCAGTACTACGGCACCGGAGGCCACGTTGGTGTTGGCCCCGATGGTAATGGGGCCAAGCACTTTGGCTCCGGCTCCAATCATGACGCCATCCCCGATGTTCGGGTGGCGCTTGCCGGTTTCCTTGCCGGTACCGCCAAGCGTAACTCCCTGATACAGGGTAACGTCGTCTCCGATTTCTGTGGTTTCTCCAATGACCACGCCGTGACCGTGGTCAATGAAGAAGCGTTGGCCGATTTTGGCAGCCGGATGGATTTCTATGCCGGTTGTTTTAGCGGCATGCTGCGAGATGGCGCGGGCAAGGAAAACCATGCCGCGATTCTGCAGCGCATGGGCCACCCGATAATACCAGATAGCGTGAAGGCCCGGGTAAAGCAGCAGCACTTCCAGTTTGCTGGAAGCAGCCGGGTCCCGTTCCCGTACGGTGGCTACATCTTCCTTAATCAGGGACAAAAAGCGGGTCATTCCCCGAAAGAGGATGGATAAGCTTTGTTTCATGAGTGTTCCTCCAGTTCAAACCAAAGACCGTGAAAAAGCCTCCGTTGCCTGCATGGCAACGGAGGCGAAAGATTCCGCGGTTCCACTCCGGTTTGTAACTTGATACCTGATAACGGTGGTGGCCGGATGAAGATACTAAGACGTCTGTTCCCCTCATCTGCTTACGGGTGCATTTCCCTGTTTTTAACACCGGAAGGGCTTCCAGCCGATGGCCCCTCTTCTCTGTTGTGTACCCCAAAACAGCTACTTTCCCGGTCAACGCATTTCCTGTTTCATACGTATTCTTATCATAGCAGTTTACTTTGAAAAGTCAATGATTTTCGTGCCTTCCACCAGGTACAAAACACCGGAAATCAGGGTCAGCGCAGCACAGATTCCAAGGGCAATGTTAGAGAACAACGCCAGTGGGAAAGTGGTTGGTATTACGCCAAAATCTTCCTGTAAAGAAATGATTAGCATAACCAACGGAGTTAGCACCATCATACTGGCTGTTTTGATCTTGCCCCAAATACCGGCAGGAATAACAACCCCCTGTGAGGCAGCTACCAGCCGCATGGAGCTGACGCCGAATTCCCGGAACAAGATAATGAAGACAATCCAGATATTGCAATAGCCCATGGTCATCAGGCCAAGGAAAGCTGCTGTAGTCAGCATCTTATCCGCCAGTGGGTCCGTAAACTTACCAAAATTGGTAATCAGGTTTTCCTTGCGGGCAATGTGGCCGTCCAGTGCATCCGTTACAGAAGCAATAATGAATACCAGCATGGCCCATAAATAATGGTACGGAATAGCCTGTACGGTGAAAAGAATCAGGAAAACCGGCGTCAGAATAATTCTGAGCAGGGTCAGTTTATTGGGTAAATTCATCATAGTACGTAATCCTCCTGTACCTGTCCTATGAGATCATATTCTTCTGCAGCGGCAATTTCCACCGGAACAAAGGTGCCCGGTTCCAAATCTACGGCAGAGCCAAAGAACACCACGCCGTCAATTTCCGGAACGTTCCGATAACTGCGTCCTACATAGCATTCCGCTTCCGGATCAAAGCCGTCTACCATGACCTGCAGGGTTTGCCCTACCAGTTCCTGGTTTTTGGCAAGTGCAATGGGGTATTGCTGTTCCATAATCAGGTCCCGGCGATGCAGTTTAATTTCGTCTTCCAACTGTCCATCCATGGCAGCAGCGGCGGTGCCCTCCTCCGGAGAGAACGCAAAGCAGCCCAGATTGTCAAACTGCGCTGCCTGGACGAAGTCCGCCAGCGTGTTGAACTGGGCTTCGGTTTCGCCTGGGAAGCCGGCCATTACAGTAGTCCGGATACAGATATCCGGTATTTTTTCTTTAATATGGTTGATAAGTCCCAAAAACTGTTCGGCATTGCCCGGGCGGTGCATGGCCCGGAGGACGGTACCGTCCGCATGCTGCAGTGGGATATCCAGATAATGGCAGATTTTTTTCTGTGCTGCCATAGTGTCTAGCAATTCATCCGTAATCCGTTCCGGATACGTATAAAGGAAGCGGATCCATTCCAGGCCGTCTACTTCACAAAGGCGGTTTAACAGCTCTGCCAGTTTCAGACTACCATATAAGTCTTTTCCGTAAAGGCCGGTATCCTGACCCACCAGAATAACTTCCTTTACACCGGCATCCGCCAGATCTTTTGCTTCCTGTAAAATGGATTCTATGCTTCTGCTGCGGAATTTTCCGCGAATGCCCGGAATGGCGCAGAAGGCACAGTTATTGGAACAGCCTTCCGATATTTTCAGGTAAGCCCAGTAATTAGGCGTAGTCAAAACGCGTTGTCCTTCCAGCGGAAGCAAAAGCTTGTCCGGATCCGCATAGGTTGTCGGGCCGTTGTCCTCCAGCACATTGCGGACAATGTCCACAATGTTGCCGTCGTCTCCAAGGCCGACAACGCAGTCCGTTTCCGGCAGTTCTTCCATAATCTGGTCATGATACCGCTCAGCCATGCAGCCGGTTACAATGATTTTTCCGACCAGGCCGGCAGCTTTATACTCTGCCACTTCCAGGATATTGTCTATCCCTTCCCGCTTGGCATCATCAATAAACCCGCAGGTATTGATGATGACGGCGTCACAGCCGGCCATTTCGTCGGAAATGTTGTACCCGGCTGCACTGAGCTTTGCCAGCATCAGTTCTGCGTCTACTTGGTTTTTGGGACAGCCAAGGCTGATCATGCCAATGGTTTTCGGGTTGCTCATGCATTAACTCCTTAATAGGATTTCTTAATAGGATTTTTTTACAAAGTTTTCTACAAACTCATAAACCTTCTGATTGTTTTCTGCGCACTGGCCGGTTTTCGTCCAGTTAAACATAAAGCAATGGTTCATAAGTGGATTGGTGCTGTGATACTCTTCATAAGGGCAGCCATACGCATCCAGCTTTTTCAGCAGATTCTGTGTCTGGCCAAAACAAAGAGCATCATACTTAGCATAGGTAAAGAAGGCTTCTTCCGGGAAGTCCTTTGTTACATAGTTAATAGGGCTGCAATGGTAGGCATCCGGATGGGTGTCAAACTGACGTTTCCAGGCACCCATAGTGTCTTTGGAAAGAACGCCGGCTACTAGGCCAATGACAGGCGTGTGCAGCATCTTATATAAATCATAAATACCGCAATTCAAATAAGAACCGGCAAACTGTAATTTTACTTCGTCTACACCAATCATCTTACGGTATTCTGCATTATTGGTCAGGTTAATACAACCAAGGCCCATGTAACCGCCGGAGGAGTCACCACCGACCATAACACGATCCAGATTAAAGTTGTATTCTTCTGCGTGGTCCGCCACCCAGTTCATACCTGCAGCTAATTGTTGCAAAGATTCTTTAAAATTAAAATAAGGAGACAAGCCATATTCCACATTGATAACGCAGATGCCGGTTTTGGCCAGCCAGGTGCTCATGCCGCGGCGGTACTTTTTTCCACCGGCGTCAAATCCGCCGCCGTGGATATAGAACAGTACCGGTTGTTTTTGCTCGGATGGAATCCGGAAAATATCAAAAGCACAGTACTTACTCCATTCCGGATTGGTGGTATAAGGGATGTCCTTCTGTACCTGTACTGTTCCGGCTGGGTCCTGCAGCATCGGCTGTTCATTTTGCGCGCCGTCTAATAAAATGTCAACTGCACGGAATACCAGAAAACCCAGTGACATTTTTGCTTTTGCTTCTTTTAAAGTCATATCAAATCCTCCTATCGTGGTATTTTTCACGATTTCGCAACGTTCTAATTATAATACAACAGGCCCTAAAAAAGAATACCTGCCCCACTTCCGCTACTGCGGCATTCGGGACAGGTATTCTTTTGTATCAGTATGCAGAATCTGACTATAAAGTTAGAATTCTTCTGTGGTTAAATCCGGGAGGACAGCGTAAATGTCTCCCGGTTGGTAGCCCATTCGTACCAATGCAGCAACGGTGCGGCGGCGATCTTTTTCGTCTTGCAGGTTCCGGCTTTGGAACTTGCCTTGCAATAATGTAGCAATGGATTCTTTTTCATCCAGTTCCAGTTCCTGTAAAACCAGTTCTATGGTTTGGCTGTTTACCGATTTTTCCCGCAATTTAGTTCGGATGCCGGCAGCACCAAGGTGCTTGGTGCGCACCAATTCTTCCGCATAAAGCCGGGCAAAACGTTTTTCGTTTAAAAGGCCGTTTTCTTCCAGCCGATTA
Source organism: Bacteroidaceae bacterium (assembly GCA_963600825.1). Classification (GTDB taxonomy): domain Bacteria; phylum Bacillota; class Clostridia; order Oscillospirales; family Acutalibacteraceae; genus RUG420. The sequence continues at coordinate 14,386 of CAVCCW010000021.1, forward strand.
CACACGGAAACCGCGTTGTTACGCAATTTTTCATAGTTTACCGGACCATCTGTTAAGGCGTTCCACTTTACAGTGCTGTCAGAGGGGCCATTTTTGCCTATTTGCTCTGCCATATCAAGCCCTACATTTTGGCTTGTTTCAGCCATTTTCCGGCGTTCTTCCTGTCGGAACTTATCCTGCTGGCGGCGCGCTTTTTCTGCCATCTTCTGCACCAGCTTCGTTTCCAGTTCTTTTCTGGAATAATCCCGTGCGGTTAACAGGGTCAGCGCCTTGTCATACATCTGCCGGTATGCAATCTGTTCCAGAAGCTGTTCCAACTCTTCTGCAGAAAGAGCAGCATTATTTTTCAGGCCAAGCGAGTACCAAAAATCCACGGTTGTGGTGGCCGTATAAACTCCGTCCACCAGCAAGTGCACCTTTTCTCCGCGCCCTTTTCTTGCTTGTAAAATCATGCTTGTATAATCCTGCGGATGGTTATTCGTCATCTACAGTAATGTCCAGGGCTGCTTTGGCAGAAGTGGCAGAGGTCCGCGCCGCAGGGGCGGCCGGGGCGCTCTTAACTGGTTCATCATGCATTTTGCCGCCGCGGTAGGACGGTTTCATCTGTTCTACCAGTTCAGCCTGACGTTTCCGTACTTCCTGTTCAATGGTATCCATTAAGTCCGGATGATCTAACAGATATTGCTTAGCGTTGTCCCGACCCTGGCCAATTCGTTCTTCCTGATAGGAGTACCAGGCACCACTCTTATGAATAATGTCCAATTCTACCGCGGCGTCCAGGATTTCTCCTTCTTTGACAATGCCACGGCCGTACATAATATCAAACTCTGCGGTCCGGAACGGCGGAGCTACTTTGTTTTTTACAATCTTGACTTTGGTCCGGTTACCGACAATTTCATTTTTACTGTTCTTCAGCTGTTCGGACCGCCGTACGTCTATGCGCATGGACGCATAGAACTTCAGCGCCCGGCCGCCGGTAGTAACTTCCGGATTGCCGTATACTACGCCAACCTTTTCCCGCAACTGGTTAATAAAGATAATAATGCAGTTAGACTTGGAAACGGCACCGGCCAGCTTCCGCAGGGCCTGAGACATTAACCGTGCATGAAGGCCAACGTGGGAGTCACCCATGTCTCCTTCAATTTCTGCACGCGGTACCAGAGCCGCAACAGAGTCCACAACCAAAACGTCCAGAGCACCGGAGCGAACCAGCTGTTCTGCAATTTCCAAAGCCTGTTCCCCGTTGTCCGGCTGTGCTACCAGCAGGGAGTCTACGTCTACGCCCAGGTTGGCGGCGTAAACCGGGTCCAACGCGTGTTCCGCGTCAATGAAGGCGGCTTCTCCGCCCTTCTTTTGCGCCTCTGCAATGGCGTGCAAGGCAAGTGTGGTTTTACCGGAAGATTCCGGTCCGTAAATTTCAATAATCCGGCCCTTCGGAAGGCCGCCGATGCCTGTGGCGGCATCCAGGGTTAAAGAGCCGGTGGAAATGGCTTCCACCTGCATGTTTTCATCTGCGCCCAGGCGCATAATGGCGCCCTTACCGTATTGTCTTTCAATTTGTGCAATGGCGGTATCCAATGCTTTTTGTTTATTGTCTGCCAAGGTAATTTCCTCCCAAAGAATAAAATGCGTTTGCCTGACACAAAATGCGTGCCGAACAAAAGCGCACAAATGTTCGGTTCGCTATCATTATAGAAGAACCCCTAGTAAAATGCAAGTCGCTTTTTTCGCAAAGCAAAGGCATTTTCATGAACGGTCCCGTTTTTGGTACAGACGGCATCTTTGGCCGAACAAGCGTAAAGCGCAGGAACAAACAGTAGCGCAAAGTACACGCGCAGCGCGCAAAAGCAAACAATAGGGGCAAAGACCAGGGTGAAGGGCAGATCCCAACAACAAGCAAAAGAAGAGCAGTCAACCCCTGCGGTCAACTGCCCTTCCAGTCTTTTCATTTACAACGCGTTTCTACTGCGCGGTTCAGGAAACTTAGCTTTCGCGTTTCCAGTCGTGGTTCACTAACTCGCCAAAAGTTAGCCTACTTATCAGTCATTAAATAACGTCTTCGTCTTCCGTTGCTTCCACAGCCGGGGCCGTAGCAGCCTCAGCAACTTCTGCTACCGGAGCATCTTCTGCAACGTCAGCAACTTCTGCAACTTCCGCACCGTCAGCCGGAGCATCCGTTTTCTTTTCCTTCAGCAACCAGAACTTCTCTAACGGGAAGATAATGATGAACTGGATCATTCCTGCCACACCGGTTGCAATCAGTCTTGCAATACCATGGATGAAGGCGTTGTCCACTCTGGTGCATGCGCCATACACCAGACCCTGAATCCAGGTGGTAAACAAAATAAGCACTAACAGAATAACTAAATAGATAACCACGTTCTTAGTTGGTGTATCCGATTTAAACGTAGTTTTCCGGTTCTGGAAGTAACCGTAAATGTTGGCAATCAGGTTGGACAGCAGGAACGGTAATACATAACCCCAGGTTACTACTCCGCCAACAACATACTTTGCAATGCTTTCTGCACCATCTGCCGTACTGGCATCAAAAATGACGTTCGGGTCAAAAATTGCGGCCAGGAAACCCGGCAGGGTGGCTGTAACGCTGTCAAAAATCAGCGGCAACAGATAAGCTAAACCAATCTGAATAATGCTAACCAGTCCGCTGACAATGGCAAACTTAATAATCTGCCATACGGTCTTGGCAAGTGAACCCTTCTGGCCCTTTTCTTTTGTTTTTTCCATGGAACAAATTTCTCCTTTATTTTCTATGGCGTACACCACAATAATACCATTCATAATACCGTTATTATTGTACTGGATTGCTTTATGGAATTCTATTAAAAAAACGCACTTTTTATCTCTTTTTAGTCCATATTTTCTCTTTTTCCTCTTTTTTGCGAGTCAGCACTCACTCCTTCCCCCAAGTCCTCAAAAAAGTCCGACAGTCTAAAAAATTTTGCTTGCTTTTTATATTGGTAAATGATAATATATCTTTTGCTACATCGCATTAGAGACGCTTCGCGTCATTACTTATATAAGGAGGTGCCGACACATGGCTAAATGTGCTTACTGCGGTAAGGAAGTAAAGTTTGGAAACAAAGTTTCCCATTCCCACAGACGTTCCAACAGAGCATGGAAACCAAACCTCATGAGAGTTAAGGTTGTTGAAAACGGAACTCCGAAAAGAGTTTATGTATGCTCCCGTTGCCTGCGTTCCGGCAAGGTGAATCGCGCTGTTTAATGGCACACCTCTCACAAATGAAATATCGGGGATTTTTCCCCTTTATTTATTTGTAGCGGTATAGTGTAACGGTAACACGACTGACTCTGACTCAGTTATTTTAGGTTCGAATCCTAATACCGCTGCCACAAGACCCGCTGACCAATCGGTCAGTGGGTCTTTTTCTGTCTACGTGCCATCTTATTTCACCTTGTACCCGGAAATTGCTTCAAAGTGATATTTGGCAATCACCAGGTCTATATTCCTCTATTCTACGGCTGAATCGCGCACACCAGAGCAGAAACGCAAGTGGAAAGAAAATCAAGACGAAAGAAACACCGGACATCTAAAAAGCGATGTCCGGTGTCTTTTTTGTGTTAGTACAGTTTAGTAGAGCTGGTTACCTACAGCAGGTTACCAAGCAATGGTCCAATACTGTTCCAGAGAGAATGCAAATGCATCGGATCCGGAGGTAACGTAGGTCGGCATCTTGTAGTACAGAGATACCAGATTGCCCTTTTCGTCAATTTCGCCCTTCAGCTTAACGCCCTTGCAGGTCCAGGTTCCGATCGGCACACTAACGGTAGAAACACACTTGCTGGATCTGTCATAGGTACCGGCAGTGTCGTCTTTTACGGTAATGTTAACAATCTTCTTCTTACCGGAAATAGTAACGGTTGCAGACTTAATGTCAGATGTGGAAAGGTTGCAGACATAGTCCTTGCCTTCTACGCAGAAGTCACTCTTCAGTTTGGAACCGGAAACGGTCTTCTTTTCGGTGTTGGTGCCTTCTTTGAAGCCGAAGGTGGAATACATGGAAGGAATTTCGCCATCAATGGTGGTAATAACTTCCTTGGTTCTGGTGGCAACAGCCTTGGAGCCGGAAGCCTTTACCTTATTGGCAGCGGTCTTGTACAGTTCCAGAGCTTCTGCAGCAGTGTAGGAAGTCTTTTCGGAATCAGAAGACTTGTCATCTTCAGAGTCCTTGTCGTCATCTTTGTCTTCGTCTTTGTCAGAATCTTTGTCATCTGCGTCTTTGTCGTCTGCGTCCTTATCTTCATCCGTGGCTGCATCGGCATCAGCAGTGTCGGAAGCAGAAGTGTCAGAAGCAGAAGCATCGTCCTTCTTTCCGCAAGAGCAGGACGCAAGACCCAGCAGCATGCCAAGACAAAGGATGATAGCCAAAATACTGGTCAACTTTTTGTTCATGATCATGAATCTCCTTTTCTATTTTATGGGATATTTCCCTTTTTACAGAGGTTTTAGGGCAGATTATTTTTCCTGGAATTGTCCTTCTTCCAACTGCTTTACAGCGTCAGAGTAAACAATCTGCTTTACAATGTTACGGCAGCAGCGGTCAATATCTATCGGGTCATTGTAAGAAAGCTTGCTGCCAATAACTGCCTGCAGAGCCTGGGTCGGAAGACCTGGCATATGCAGGTCATTGCCGGCACGCATGCCCAGAACCGGGTTGCCGTTGAAGACAGAGCCGAACCAGTCAGACATAACTACGCCGTCAAAGCCCCATTCGTTCCGCAGAAGAACGGTGCACAGATCATAGGAGTTTGGTGGGTTAACACCATTTACCTTATTATAAGAGGTCATAACGCCGGTAGCCTTACCCTCTTCAACGGCAATGCGGAAGCCCTTTACATAAATTTCACGCAGCGGACGTTCGTATACGTTGGAGGATACAAAGTTCCGGTTATCTTCCTGGTTGTTGCAGCAGAAGTGCTTAGCGGAAACATACAGGCCTGGAATAGACTGTACGCCGGAAATGATGGCTGCTGCCAGCTTACCAGACAGGATTGGGTCTTCGGAATAGTATTCAAAGTTACGGCCGCAAAGCGGGTTTCTGTGAATATTCAATGCCGGGGCCAGCCAGTAAGTTACGCCGAATTCCTGCATTTCTACAGCAACTGCCTGACCGATTTCACGAAGCAGATCCAGGTTCCAGGTCTGCGCTTCTGCAATTTCTGTCGGGAATGCAGTTGGATACTGATAAGCGGTTTTGGATTTCTTCGGGTTGGCATACAGAACCTTTTTCAGTGCCGGAACCATATTCAAAGCAAGGTCAATGCCGCCCATCATGCCTTCCATAGCCTTTACTTTTCCGTTTTCATAAACACCGACATAGCGGGTAATGCGAAGACCGGCAGGGCCATCGGAAAATTCTACGCTTGGCAGGCCGTATTTCTTCCAGAATTTGGAAGTAGAATGTCCTACTGCACCTTCAATCTTGATGGTGCGTTCGCCGGACATCATGGATGCACCAACGCAAACTTCGGCCTTTTCTTTCAGGCTCATGCGGTCAACAATAGCGTCTACCTTCGGATCATGATACGGCTTTGGAATGCTGTAATCATGATATACGGTGGTAAAGTTGGCAGCACGCATCTTGACAACTGGAACACCAGACAAATCTTCGTCCGGGTGATCCGGAATTTCCATTTGCTCAAAGTCTTCCAGAACCGGGCAGATATTCTTTGCCTGTTCTACTACTACATATTTATCCAGAGTAATAACGGCTGCCGGAGTCGTGTTGCGGGAAGAGTTACCAATTCTGACAACGTAGTTGCCTGCATCCAAAATGAACTGGGCGCCGTACTCTTTGTAGCTGGCTACCAAAGACATTGGGAAGGTTAAGGTAATTTCTTCGGAAGCACCCGGTTCCAGAACACCTGTTTTGGCAAAGGCTACCAGGCTCTGGTACTCCTTCTTCAGGACACCGTTCGGGCAGCTGACATACAGCTGGACAACTTCCTTACCGGCAATGGAACCGGTGTTGGTTACTTTTACTTTAGCGGTTACATCCGTTTTCTTTACGGTAACGGATTCTGTTTCTACGGAGAAAGTGGTATAGGAAAGACCGTAGCCAAACGGATACAGCGGTTCCACGCCGTAGGAATCAAAGTAGCGGTATCCAACCAAGATACCTTCCTTGTAGTATTCCTGCTTCAGGTCACCGTTCAGGTAGGACCATTCTCTGGCATAAGGAATATCATCATATTTCTTTGCCCAGGTGTCCGTCAGCTTGCCCGACGGGTTAACATCACCGGTCAAAACGTCAGCAAAGGCGTAACCACCCTGGGAGCCAAGCTGCGCAATGAAGAGGACGGCGCCAATGCCGGGTACCTTCTCCAGGAAGTCCATGTTCATGGAAGAACCAATATTAATAACAAGGACTACGTTCTTGTAAGAAGCTACCAAACGCTGCAAACTTTCAATTTCGCCTTCGGTCAAGTCGTTTTCGCCGCGTTCAATTTTACGGTCTCCGCCTTCCCCGGCCTGCCGGGAAACAACGTAAACGGCAGTATCAGCCGGAGCCTTCTGAATATCTTCTGCCAGAACATCCATATCCGGCAAACTGGCTGTACCCATGAACATTGCCATGGCGTCACCCAGATTGAAATTCTTGAAGAATTCTTTAGCGGTTGGGTTGGCAGCAGCGGCTGCAACTACATCGTACTTTTCAAGCCAGTCTTCAGAGGTAATTTCAAAGCCTCTGCGTTTCATACCTTCATAAATGGAGATATTTTCCCGGTTGTTTACTTCACCGGATCCGGATCCGCCCTTAATGGTGTGCTTGGCACCAATGCCGAACAGCGCCACCTTCTTGTCTTTCAACGGCAGGCAACCGTTGTTTTCCAGCAGAACAATACCTTCTGCTGCTGCGCGATATGCAATTTCATTGTGCTTTATTTCCCGTTCGGAAACAGCATTACTGAAATTGTGTCTGATATACTGCTTTGCCATTTTTTCACTCCTCTTTTCAAATCAAAACTCAATGAAAAATGAAAACTCATCAAGCATTACAACATTACTATCCGAGTATATTGAAGTCATATTAATGATACACGATTAGCGTACAAAAATTAGCACTATTTAGACTTTTGCAAAAAATATGCGACCAAATATTTCCATTTGGTCGCATTTCGCTTTTTTGTATAAAAATGTGCTTTTCGTTTTGTGAGTTTTAACTCACCCTTATTCCACAACGCGGTTTCCAAAGCGGTTCCGATATTCCAACGGCGTCATACCGGTTACGGTCTTAAATTGCTTGGCAAAGTAACTCTGGCTGGGGAATCCAAAATAATTGGCAATTTCCTGAATGCTCTTGTTGCTGTAAACCAGGGACTCCTTTGCCGTCTCCATTTTGCGAATCCGAATGTAATCCCCAACGGTCAGATTCTCATAAGACTTGAACAAGCGTCCAAGATAAGAGGCGGAGACGTTGATGGCGGAAGCTACATCGCATAAAGAAACGGGTTCATAAATGTGCTCGGCGATGTAGTATTTTGCCTGTTCCACCAGGCGGTTATGTTCCGTAGTCTGATTCAAAATTTGTAATTGCCGCGTAAATTCCAGAATGCAGTCGTTTTCTGCCTCCTGCATTTCTGCTACGGTGTGGCACTCTGCAATTCGTTGCAGGCAGATATCGCTAAAGCGAAAGGCTTCTGTTCCGGGCATGCCGGAAAGAATGGCTATTCTTGTTGTTACTGCCACGGCAGACACAGCCAGATACTCATACGTTTTCAGCTGATTGTTGTCAATAATCTGATAATCTACGTCTGCTCCGGCATTTAAAATTTCCTGTACCTTATCTACTTTGCCGTCAGAGATAGCGGTGGACAGTGCCCATTCGTCACTTTCCGTGTGGTTGGCGTGAAAGCCATCCAGTTGTTCAAATAAATAGCGGAATTTTTGTCGACTCAGTTGATCCTGCTGCTCCATTGTTAAATCTCCTTTTGATTAAAAGAAAACTCCTTTGATCCAGATTTCTAAACCGATGCCAATCAGGATAACACCACCCAGGATGGACGCTTTTCCTGCCAGTTTTACGCCAAACTTCCGTCCAATCAGAACACCACAGAGACAGATTGCAAAAGTAACAATACCAATGATAAGGGACTCTGTAATGGCTGCCGGTGCCGTATAATCGGCAATGGTAAAACCAACGGACAAAGCATCTATTGCAGTGGCAACACCCTGTATCAGCAACGCTTTAACGTGCAGGGGTTTGTGCGTAACTTCCTCCGGCGGCACACTCCGGTTTTGAATGCCTTCTTTTAACATGCTTCCGCCAATATAGGCAAGCAGTAAAAGCGCAATCCACGGAATGAACTTCTGGAAGGAAGAAAATAACTCTACAATGGTATGAACGCAGACCCAGCCGATTAACGGCATGGCAATCTGGAACAGCGCAAACGTTCCGGCTATGCCAATTATTTTGCGCTTATGCATCTGCGGTTCATTTAACCCATTTGCCATGGAAACAGAAAAAGCATCCATAGCCAGTCCGACTCCCATCAGAATGCTATTCAGCAGGAAATTAAAACTTAAAAAACTCCATGACATAAAAGTAAAACTCCTTTGTGGGGATTGATATTATCCCCCATCTGTAGTAAGGCCCTATCTATACTGGGCTATCTGTAGAAGCTCAACAGGCAAGAATTCTACATACAAGTGCCCAGTATTCAAGAGCTCAAGGCACCAAACCCAGGGCGCTAAACCCAAAGTGCTAAGTCCAAGGCGCCAAACCCAAGGCACCAAACCCAAGGCACCAAACTCCGGGCAGGGGCAAAAAAAGAGTGTGCCACGTACAATGCTGTACGTGGCACACTCTTCTTTTTCTTCAACCATGTATAGCACTGTGGGTATACATGAGTCTCGGAATTTAAAGTAAGCCAGACAAAATTGTCGGGGCTGTTGACTTACTACACTGTCGTGCTTCCTACTCCCTCATGGGCGCTTTCTTTAGCTTTTTGTAGTTTACAAAAGTTTTTTCAGCTTGTCAATATAACGACAATGTAAAGAACTGTAAAAGTTTTGTGACATTTTCATGTCATTTTCATACTGCTTTCCTATTGCTTCCTATTGCTTTCAGACAAAAACGGCAGAGCCACTCTCTTCCGTGGACTCTGCCGTAGCTTCGCTTATATTTTTCGTACGCCGTTGTATCTTTTGCAAATGCTGTAACTCTGTTGCCACCGGGGCCTTGCAACCACAGTGGCCTTGCAAAAGCAGACACAACAGCTTTACAGACACAGAGGCACACTATCTCGCAAAAGAGGGAAAGATCTTTTTTAATTCTTTCTTTTTGCTTCCCTTTTAAGTTCTTTCCTTGCCCCAGAAGAACAGCGCAATGGTACCCTGGCCGGTGTGGGATCCAATGGTAAAGCCAACGTTGCTCATCTGCACCTTGCCACGGGTCTTCGGGAAGCGCTTCTGGATTTCGGCAACCACATATTTGGCATCTTCCTCAGAGTCGGCAGAAGACAGGAACACCTTGCCGTCATACCGTGTGCCGTTGTCACAGAGTTCTTCCATCTTGTCTACCAGAGCGTTCAGAGAAGCACGACGACCTCTGGTCTTCTGCCGCAGAGCAAGATGTCCATCAGGATCTACGTCCATAACCGGGCAAATCTTCAGCATAGTGCCAAACCAACCGGAAGCTTTGCTGATACGGCCACCCTTTACATAGTAACTCAGGTCTTCGGAAGTAAACCAGTGTTGCAGGTTCCTCTTATGGCTTTCCAGCCAGGCGGCATTTTCGTCAATGGACATGCCGGCGTCCCGGTTATCGGCAGCCGCGTCAACCAGCATGCCGTAACCGGTACTGGCAGCCAGGCTGTCCACTACCATTACTTTCCGATCCGGATACTGCTCTGCCAACAGCTGAGCTGCCGTTGCGGCGGAATTGTACACGCCGGAAATGCCGCTGGAAAGCGTAATATGTAAAATATCTTTTCCGTCTTCCAGGAACGGAGTGAAATAGGAAACAAATTCTTCTACGTTTACTTGGGAAGTTCTGGTGTCACAGCCTTCCTTCAGTTTGGCATAAAACTCCGGATAAGACATGGTCTTACCGTTATCATCCAAAAACTCTTGGTCGTTCATATAAAAGTGGAAGCCGATATAGTGAATATTGCGACTTGCTAAAAATTCATTGCTGAGGTCTGCCGGAGAGCAGCAGCTTAATACATAATTTGCCATAAGGTAATTCCTCCTAGGGGTATTGGAATAATTTTTTCTGCTTGAGCAGCTTGGGCCAAGCTGTTTGGGCTAAGCTGTTTGGGCTAAGCGGTTTGGGTTAAGCTGTTTGGGCCAAGCTGTTGTTTGCAGATCAATTCTTACTAAGCGTTCTGCTTAAGTATTTTATGCTAAGTGATTTCGGCAAAAGCAAAAGCTAATACGTTAAAGAAAAATCAGTAACTGCAAATGTAAAACCACGAGCGTTACCGCACTGGCAGCAGTTGCTTGGCTCAGCTTCAGCTGTTTACCTGAAAGCATTGTACTAAAAGCGTTGTGCCAAACGCACCCTACTTCAAATTTTGCTGCTCTACTCCCACTCTACCGCCGTTCTCCCGGTTCTCTCCTCAAAGTAGAATCTGCCAAGAGCAACGCAGTTACGCCATTTTTGGATAGTTCTTATGAAGTAGCTTATTCTTTCTTATCATTTCCCGGCGGAGCCCCTTATTTAACAGGCAAGAAAACATACCTTGCTAAGGAAAATGCGCTCATTTCTCCCCTGCAAGCCAGATATGCGGCTTTTCAAAGAAGTAAATGCGCTCATATTGCATCTTTGCCCCAGAAATGAGCGCAGCGCTTTTCTGAATTAGAAAAATAAGAAAACGATGAGCCCTTTAAATGCGCTCATTTCCACACTGCAAGCCAAATATGCGGCTTCTCAAGACGGCAAATGCGCTCATATTGCATCTTCATCCCAGAAATGAGCGCATCCATTTTCTAATTTAGAAAAATCAAAAAATATAGAGCTTTTTGTCTAAAATATTTCTACCCCTCCAAGTCAAACCTTTCACACAATTTTTTCCTAATCCAGTCAATGTCAAACGGTACCTGCTCCGACTCAAAGGAAAACAAGAAGTCCTTTCCTGCCACAAAACCAGCCTTCTCATAATTCACTATTTTCTGCAAGGCCGCTATCCTGTAATCTCCCTGATCCATTAGCCCAAAATGTTCAAAGTAAACTTCTGTCCGTGACACCGTATCCAAAATAGTAAAATCCGGGAAAACAGTTTTTCCGTTTAAATGAAGTGGCTTTTCGTACTGATAAGGTAACTGCATCGCAGAAAGAATGTTGGCAATCATCATTTCAGATTTAGAGCGAACCCGCTCACCGGCATCTGTTGTATAAATCAGGTTTTCTGGATGCCATCCACTCTGCCGCCCGTTTCGAAATTCTTGTCTTTTTCCATCAATCAACCACCGTTCCACAAAATCTTCCTTTGAAAGAAAAGGTACAGAAATGTGCTGCTGAAGAGTTGCCGGAATTTCCAGCAAAGTCTTCTCCAGATCCAGGAATTTTTGTAATTGCAAGATTGCGTTATCTAGCGCAACTACGTTTTTATCGCATTTTGAAAGCAATGACTTATCATATTTTTTCTGAGCTAGCTTTTTTGTTTTTTCCTTATCTTTTTTTGAGAGATAAACTCGGTTCTGACTGCCTGCCCCGGTGCGGCAATAGAACTGTGTCCGCCCATTGCTGCAGGCAACAAGTAATTTTCCGTCCGGTGCCACGGACAAGCGTTTTCTTAGCGTCTTTACAATTTGCAATTCCTTATCTCGCTCTTTTTGCAGTTGATCAATCAATATGGTCATTTCCGCGTGCGTCATGGGTGCCTCCTATTTCTGCGTTTCTGTGTTCCTGCTTTTTTGTCTTTTTCCTTTTCCCCGGCGATGCAGTTGCAGCCCACCTTAACAAGGAAATTTTTATAAAAAGTTAGCAAAAAGTCTGCTAAAAGTTCCTACTTCAACAATACCATTTTGGAAAGCAGAAAACGATAGAATGGTATTTGCGCCATTACCGATAAAAGGTGCGGATTACTTTCGGCAAGCAATTGCAAAGGCAGCAGCACTGCAAGATAGACGGCAAGCAAAAATCCCGCAAAGGCGGAAGCCCTGCAGGATAGACAGCAAGCAAAAATCCCGCAAGGCCGAAGCCCTGCAGGATTTTTGCGGTCAGTTTTTCGTTATCTTATCTTAACTGCGGAAAATGATTTGCTTATGGAAATGCACTGATTAGTCAGTATCCAAGAGGCGAATCTTCCGCTGGGTTAACCAGTGTTCGGAGACGAATCTGCCAGTGCCAAGGTGGCTGATTAGTCAGCGTCCGGGAGGCTGTTTGCACGTTCTACCATGGCGTGGAAGTCATCATAGTAGGTCTGCTTCTTTTCCAGGTAGCCCATCCAGGAGAAGTGATCCTTGTGTTCTACCGGCATGTTGTGCCATACGCCCGGCTTAATTTCCATGCCGTCTTCCCAGTCGACGGCCGGCTGTGCCTTGCCGACGAATGGACCACGGCAGCAGATGGTATTAACCGGGCCGTCCGAGGCAAACCAATCGGCGTTGACACCAAAGTTTTTCTTTAAGGACGGGCTGTTAAACCAGCCGGTTACCAATGCGGAAATGTGCGCAATTGGGAAGCTCTTCAGTTCCATCAGCTGAATGTTGGTGTTGCCGATTTTCTTGGAACGGCAGGCGCAATGTGCAAAGTAATACATGTGCGGGGAAATGGTCAACTGCTTGTTGATTTCCGCCTGCGTTTCTACGGACATTTCCCGCATAATGTTGTCTTCGTCATTGGCGATGTAGGCTTCAACGCCTTCGCGGCACGCGGTTGGTTTGCGCAAATGCCAACCGGTAATATCCTTCGGATCCTTGCTGATGCCAAAGCGATCCATTTTCATATCCCAGAATTTCATAACAGGGGTATCGCCAAAAGTGGTGGAAAGAACTCCGAGCAGAAGCCAGTTGACTAAATCGCCAATTTTATTGCGGGCAAAAGATGCCATGGTTGTGCCGTTGTTGGTACCGGAAAGGGTGGTTGCCGTGTGAACCAAATTACCGTGTCCACCGGCGAACAGCGGAGACAGTTCCTCTGCCGGTGTGCCCGCGCGCTCTTCTTCGGAGCCAGCTTCCATAAGGGAAGTAAAGCGGCAAACGGTTGGGCCGCCAAAGGAGTGGCCGATAATATTAATTTTTGCGTGCTGTCCAGGTTCACCCCAGTCTTTAATCAAGCCAGGATAGGTGCGGCCGTAACGGGCATGGTGGTACTTTTCCGAGTGCACTTTACCATAGTCAACGGTGCCGCCTTTGATGATGGCGTACAGTTCGCAGGAACGATCCCAGGAAGAGTTCCATGGGCCAACGGACGGGCAATAAGCTTCATAGCCCTGAGACATGAGATATTTGTCAATTCCCTTATCTCCAGCGCCCCAATAACCGCCAAAGTAAGGAGCGACCTTATTGATAAAGTCACTGTCACCCCAGCCAAAGAAGCCGTGTACAATGATGGTTGGATAACCTTTGTAGTTCATAGTATTTCCCCCTAAAAAATTAGAATAAAGTCAATAGTATTTTACGCTTCTGTTGGAGCGTTGTAAATAAATCGGGCTCATGTTAGAATGTAGAAAAAATCAGTAGAAGGGTATCTAAAATGACGATTTCAGTGGCTTTGGCGGCCTATCAGGGGCAGCAATTTATTGCGGAACAGCTGGACAGTATTCTGTCGCAGCTAGGGCCGTCGGACGAAATTATCGTGTCCGACGACCAACCGGGTGGCGCAACCGAAACGGTGGTCCGCGCCTATGCCGGCCAGGACCCCAGAGTCAAGTATTTTGCCGGCCCGGGGGACGGCGTAATCCGCAACTTTAATGCGGCAATCAGCCGCTGTTCGGGAGACGTCATCTTCCTGTCGGATCAGGACGACGTCTGGCTCCCGAACAAAGTGGAACGGGTCATGGCCGCCATTTCGGCAGGCGCGGACCTGGTTTTACACGATGCCGCCGTAACCGATAAAGATCTGAATATAACAGAGCCTTCCTTTTTTGCGGTCCATGGAAGCAAACCCGGTTACTGGCAGAATGTTATTAAAAATTCGTATATGGGTTGCTGCATGGCTTTCCGTGCAAGTCTCCTGCCGTACCTGATCCCTATTCCGGAAAACGTGCCTATGCATGACCAGTATATTGGTTTGCAGGCAGAAAAATATGGAAAAGTTACCTTCGTAAATGAGCCGCTGATTCTGTATCGCGTTCACGGCGGCAACGTCACCGGCCGCGCCACCAAACTGTCTGAAAAATTGCAGTGGCGTTTGGAAATTTTATCGGCCACCCGCTTTGGAAAGACACGGAAGCTGTTGGTTCCAAGCCTGCTTTCCAGACCGCTTATCGGAGCGGAAGAACCGCAAGACTGTACGGTTTCTGCCTGTATTGTCACTTATAATAATGAAGACAAAATCGGGGACTGTATTGGCTCTATTCTGGAGGTTGTAAAGTTAAAGAACTTTACTCTATATGTTGTGGACAACGGTTCCACTGACCACACTTGCTCTCTGATTAAAGAGCGCTTCTCCGAAGACCCCAGAGTCGTCCTTTTAGAGACCGGAGAAAACAGTGGTTTTGGTGCCGGTCATAATAAAGTGCTGCCGCTCTTGCAGTCTGAATATCACTGCGTCATTAATCCGGATGTTCTGTTAAAAGAGGATGTCATTACTAAAATGGTAGCCTATCTGAACAGCCACCCGGATGTGGTGCAGCTGTCTCCGCGCATTTGCTTCCCGGATGGCACAGATCAAATCTTAGGAAAACGGATTCCGCATATCCCGTATCTTTTCGGCAGTCACTTCCGCAAAGAAGATGCCCCACCCAACTTCCTGCTTCGGCGGTATGCCATGCTGGACCGTGGGTTCTCTGCACCCTTTGCCATTCAGAATGCCACCGGTTGCTTTATGATTTTCCGCACAGATGCCTTTTTAAAGGTAGGCGGCTTTGACAACCGCTATTTCATGTATTTTGAAGACTGTGACATTACCCGGGAAATGAACCACTTGGGGAAAGTGCTTTATTACCCTGCCGCCACGGTATACCATGCATGGGAACGCGGCAGCATGACCAATCCAAAATTACGTCAGATACACGTCATGAGCATGTTAAAATACTATATTAAATGGTACGCCGGTCCGTTCCAGCGCCTGCTGACCAAAATCTTAAGCCATTTTGACGTAACGCCCT
>CAVCCW010000022.1:0-26526 GCA_963600825.1 Bacteroidaceae bacterium
TTCTTTTTTCAGTATTCTATTTTCAGAGACTCTTCCAAATGGATTACTTCACCATCAGCTTGCGGAACATTTCAATTACCTGTTCCTTGGTGGCTTCTCTTGGGTTGCCCGGATAACAGGCGTCATTTAATGCGTCTGTGGCCAGCTGATCCAGGTCTTCTTCTGTAATCTTATCCAGGGTTTCCGGAATGCCAACATCCTTGGAAAGCTGTTTTACAGCGTCAATGGCGGCCTTGCGGTATTCTTCCTGCGTCATGGAATCTACGCCTTTCACGCCCATGGCTCTGGCCACTTCACGCAGGCGTTCGCCGGTATATTCCTGGTTGAATTCCATAGAAATTGGCAGGAACATGGCACAAGCTACACCGTGTGGCGTGTCATAGTGAGCGGACAACGTGTGTGCCATTGCGTGGTCAATGCCAAGGCCGACATTGGAGAAGCCCATACCGGCAATATACTGTGCCAGAGCCATGCCTTCCCGGCCAGCCGGATCATTTTCCACTGCGGCACGTAGGTTTTCAGAAATCAGTTTAATGGCTTCATAGTGGAACATATCTGTCAGTTCCCAGGCCGCCTTGGTGGTATATCCTTCAATGGCGTGGGTTAAGGCGTCCATGCCGGTTGCCGCAGTAAGGCCCTTCGGCATAGAGAACATCATTTCCGGATCTACTACGGCGTAGGCCGGAATATCATGTTCGTCTACACAAACAAACTTCCGCATCTTTTCTACGTCGGTAATAACGTAGTTAATGGTAACTTCTGCGGCGGTTCCTGCGGTAGTTGGAACGGCAATGGTTTTGACTGCATGGTTCTTCGTTGGGGCAACACCCTCCAAGGAACGGACATCCGCAAATTCCGGATTGGTAATAATAATGCCGATGGCTTTTGCGGTGTCCATGGAAGAACCGCCGCCAATGGTAATAATGGAATCTGCGCCGGCATCCTGATATGCCTTTACGCCATTCTGTACATTTTCAATGGTAGGATTGGGTTTAATATCGGAATACAGAGAGTATGCAATGCCAGCCTGATCCAAAAGAGCCGTTACTTTTCCGGCCACGCCGAATTTAATAAGATCCGGATCCGTACACACAAATACTTTTTTGAATCCTTCCCGCTCCGCAATGCCGGGGATTTCTGCAATAGCGCCTTTGCCATGGTAGGACACTGTGTTAAGAACAACTCTATTTGCCATAATAATCGCTCCTTTTTTCAGTCTCATTAAAGTTTGTTAACTTTATAACAAAGATAGCATTTTACCCAACAATGTACAAGACTACCTCGCCGAAAAAACGGCAAAAATCACATATGAGATTTGTCCGAACAAGAGCACTTATTCTACCGGTTCCGAGACATCAATGACAAAGTCTCCGTCCCTGTAATCCACGTTCATGGTGGAGTCCGGTGCCAGGTCATTCTGTACCAGCTTCCGGGCAATCAGCGTTTCAATATGGGACTGGATGAACCGCTTGATAGGACGGGCGCCGTAAACCGGATCAAAGGACTGTTCAATAATCTGATTCTTGGCTTCCGGTGTTACCGTAATGTTGATGCGCTGCTCCTTCAGCCGGTCTGCAACTTCTTTCATCTTCAGGTCTACAATACCGCGGATGTTCTCCTTGGTCAGCGGACGATAGAAGATAACTTCATCCAACCGGTTCAGGAACTCCGGACGGAAGCTGCGCTTCAACAGTTCCTCTACTTTGGCGCGGGCGTCTTCGCTGATTTCACCCTTTTCATTAATGCCGTCCAGGATAATATCAGAACCTAGGTTAGACGTCAGAATAATGATGGTATTCTTGAAATCTACGGTCTTGCCGTGGCTGTCGGTAATCCGGCCATCATCCAGTACCTGCAGCAAAATGTTGAAGAAGTCCGGGTGGGCCTTTTCAATTTCATCAAACAGGACAACAGAATACGGCTTCCTGCGTACCGCTTCCGTCAGCTGACCGCCTTCGTCATAACCAACATATCCCGGAGGCGCACCAATCAGACGAGACACAGAGTACTTCTCCATGTATTCACTCATGTCAATCCGGATCAGGCTCTTTTCGTCATCAAACAGGGCGGTGGTCAGCGCCTTGGCCAGTTCCGTCTTGCCGACACCGGTCGGGCCTAAGAACAGGAAAGAACCTACCGGGCGATTTGGATCCTTAATGCCTGCACGGGAACGCAGAATTGCATCACTGACTGTATGAACGGCTTCTTCCTGCCCAATGACTCTCTGGTGCAGGATGTCTTCCATATTTAAGAGCTTGCTCCGTTCACTTTCTACCAGTTTGGAAACCGGAATACCAGTCCAGCGGGAAACAATCTTAGCAATTTCTTCGTCAGTTACACGGTCCCGCAGCAGCGTATTGTTCTTCTTTTCGCTCTGCTTTTCCTCTTCCTCCAGCTCCTTCTGCAACTGCGGTAATTTGCCGTATTGCAGTTCGGCAGCTTTGGTCAGGTTATATTCTTCCTTGGCTTTTTCAATCTGGTGGTTAATCTCCTCTATTTCGGAACGGATCTTCTGAACTTTTTCAATGCCGTGCTTTTCGTTTTCCAGTTTAGCCTTCATGGCTTTGAACTGTTCCCGAAGTTCCGAAAGTTCCGTCTTAATTTCGTCCAAATGGGCCAGGGTCAGCTTATCCGTTTCCTTAGACAACGCTTCCTCTTCAATTTCCAGTTGCATGATCTTATGGGAAATTTCATCCATTTCGGTTGGCATGGAATACATTTCCGTCTTAATCAGGGCACAGGCTTCATCAATCAGGTCAATGGCCTTATCCGGCAGGAACCGGTCCTGAATGTAACGGTTAGACAGGGTTGCTGCGGCAATAATGGCTTTGTCCATGATTTTTACGCCATGGTAAACCTCATACCGTTCTTTCAAACCACGCAGGATGGCAATAGTGTCTTCTACCGTGGGTTCTTCTACCATAACCGGTTGGAACCGGCGTTCCAGCGCAGCGTCTTTTTCAATATACTGCCGGTATTCGTTTAGCGTTGTGGCACCAATGCAGTGTAACTCGCCGCGGGCAAGCAGCGGTTTTAAGATATTGCCTGCATCCAGGGCGCCGTCTGTTTTACCGGCACCGACAATGGTGTGCAGTTCATCAATGAACAGGATGATTTTGCCGTCAGAGGATTTCACTTCGTTCAGAACGGCCTTCAGACGCTCTTCAAATTCGCCACGGAACTTGGCTCCGGCAATCAGGGAGCCTAAGTCCAAAGAGAAAATGGTGTGGTCTTTCAGGTTATCCGGAACGTCTCCGCTGACAATACGCAGGGCAAGGCCCTCTGCAATGGCAGTTTTACCAACACCCGGTTCCCCAATCAGGCACGGGTTGTTCTTGGTCTTTCTGGACAGAATCCGAATGACGTTTCGGATTTCTTCGTCTCGCCCAATAACCGGATCCAGCTTGTGCTCCCGGGCACGCTGTACCAGGTCGGTACCGTACTTTTTCAGCACATCATAGGTATCTTCCGGGTTGTCGGTCTTTACCTTCTGGTTGCCTCGGATGTTTTTCAAAGCCTCCAGAACCCGTGCTTCCGTAATGTTCTCTTCATTGAAAATCCGTTTCAACGTCGGATTCGGATACTTCAGCAAGCCCAGCAGCAGATGCTCTACAGAAACGTAGTCATCCTGCATTTTTTGCGCCTGCTTTTCTGCAGCTGTCAGTGCTTTGTTCAGTTCCGGCGATACGTAAATATTATTCGGGTCATATCCGTTACCGCTGATTTTCGGCAAACGGGAAATTTCTTCTTCTACTTTAGAACGCAAGCGCTCCGGGGAAGCACCAAGGCTTGTCATAATTTCTCCGGTCAGGCCGTCGGCTTGAGAGAGCAATGCCGCCAACAGATGCTCTTCACCCACGTTGTTATTTCCGTTTTCCTGGGCAATGGCCTGCGCGTCCCGGAAAGCTTCCATGGTTTTTTGTGTGAATTTATCTGCATTCATAAACTCATCTCCTAAATAATTTCGGTGTTGCTGTAAATATAATCTTCGTAATTCGGCTGAATAGCTTCCACGTTGCCGGAAAAATAAAGCTTCATAGCCCCATCAAACAGGACAATGTAATCAGCAATCAGTTCTCCGGCAGACAACCCACTTTTGGCATTTCTGGCCGCCTTTGTATTCTGGCGATGCATAATGGGCCGTTTGAAAACGCCGTTTTCAAAGCTGTCCGTTCCTTCAAAGCCATAGGTCCGCTCCAACTCTGCCCAGAAGTTATAAAAGGAAAGCATCTTGGACAGGAGGGCCGGATTGGTGGTGCGAGTGGAAACTTTAATTTGCCCCTGCTCTACCGCCTCCGGATCCCGGAACAGTTCAATGGCATATTTTACGGTCGGATTGTACTTGTAGCTTAAGGCCGTCCGCAAAGACATAACCGAGGACGTGGGCGGAGCCCATTCTGTAAAAGTTTCCCCGGTATACAGCTGACGTGCCAGTTCGTCAAAAATGCTGCTGATCCGTTTTTCCGGTGTAGTCAGAGAGACATATTCCGCCAAAATCTGGTTAATCATATTGGAACGGTTGGTGTTGTTCAAGTAGGCCAGACGGTCTACCTTGGCAATAACATCATCTCCGAGTACCACGGAGTAAACGCTCTTTTTCATTTTTGACTCCTCCTTCACGTCTGATGAAATTGTAGTCTTGCTTATATAAATTGTCAACCATTTTATATAAATTATTTTGCAAAATTTGCAGATTCCCGGCGAGGTACTCTTCTTCCTTTACCGGCAAAAAAGCAAAGTCCCGAAGCGCCAACAGCGTTGGTACTTCAGAGCTTTGCTTTTTGCTTTTGCTTTTTTGTTATAGGGGTCTTTTATTCTACCAAAGCAACGGCAACGTCATTGACGTTGGTGCCGGTAGCGCCGGTAAAAATAAGTCCATTGACTGTTTTGAGAGCATGGTAGGCATCGTTGTCTGATAAGGTTTCAAAAACAGAGATGCCTGCCATGCTAAGTGAGGACTGCGTTGTACCGTCAACGTAACCGCCAGCGGCATCGGTTGGACCGTCCGTGCCATCACTGCCAACGGAAAATACGCAGCAGCCCGGCAGTCCCGCCAGGGCGGGTGCTGCAGCAAGAGCCAGTTCCTGGTTCCGGCCGCCCAGGCCGGTACCGGTCAAATGGACTATTGTTTCGCCGCCTGCAAGGAATGCCAGCTTTTTACCACGGCCCGCATGGGTGCGGACCACGGAGCCAAGAAAGCTGCCGGCTTCGCGGGCCTGACAGCAAAGCTGATCCGTCAGAAGGACTGGTTCATAGCCCAGCTGTCGGCAAGCGTCTGCGGCGGCAGTGCAAAGTTCCCGCACACTGCCCGTAATTTCTGTGTGTGTATTGTTTAAAATGTGGGGAGTTTCTTCTTTTAATAGGAGCCGGGCAGTGGCGGAAAGCTTTAACTGGTATTTTTCCACAATTGCAAGTGCCTGTTCGGAAGTGGAAGTATCCGGCACGGCCGGCCCGCTGGCTATCATATCCAGAGGGTCCCCCAGTATATCGCTCAGCACAATGCTGTACACCAGGGCCGGCGAACACGCCTGCGCAAAGCGTCCACCTTTGACGGCAGATAACCGCTTACGAATGGTGTTCATTTCCACAATATCCGCACCGCTTGCCAGCAACTGCGAAGTAATGTCCTGCAACTCTTTTCCGGGAATCAGTGGGTGCTCAAAAAGGGCACTGCCGCCGCCGGAAAGCAGGAACAAAACGGTGTCTTCCGGATGTAAATTGCTTACCATATCAAGTGCTTTCTGCGTTGCAGAAAAACTGTTTTCATCCGGAACCGGGTGACCTGCTTCGTAACAAGTCACACCGGGAATTTCACCTTTTACATGATCATATTTGGTAATTACCACGCCGTCATCTACTGAGCCAAGCACATTGACCGCCGCCTGTGCCATTTGCCAGGCAGCCTTGCCAACAGCCGTCAGGAAGGTTCTTCCCTTTGGATGAAAGTCCTGCAGAGCACGTCGAACCGCTTCGTCCGGCAAAACTGCCCGGATGCTGGCTGCCACAATCTGGTCTGCTGTTTGGCGCAAATCATTCATGGTAATTCCATTCCTTTCCTCAGCGAACCAGGCAGGGTTTCTTATTGTCAAAGGTCCAGCCTGGGATTAGATACTGCATGCCAATGGCGTCATTGCGGGCGCCCTTGCCGTAGCACTTATCCATATAAAGCTGATGAGCCTTCATTACCTGTTCGCGATCTACTTCAATTCCAAGACCGCCGGTCTTCGGCAGGTCAATGCATCCATCTACAATCTGCATTGGCTGTTTGGTCAGGCGGTCAATGCCCTCCTGCCAGATCCAGTGGGTATCAATGCCATTCATTTTTCCGGGGATGGCAGCTGCACACTGCACTACCATAGCTAAGGAAATATCAAAATGGTTGTTGGAGTGACAGCCCCACATCATGCCGAAGTCATTGCACATCTGGCCTACACGAACAGAGCCGTTCATAGTCCAGAAATGTGGATCAGCCAGTGGAATATCTACACTTCGCAGTGCAAGGCAGTGATACATCTGCCGCCAATCTGTATTAATCATATTGGTTGCCGTCGGCATACCTGTGGCCTGGCGGAATTCCGCCATGATTTCCCGCCCGGAGAAGCCGTTTTCGGCTCCGCACGGGTCTTCACAGTAAGCCAGGCACTCTTTCAGCTCCGGTCCAATCTCCAAGGCTTCTTCCAGACTCCAGCATCCGTTCGGATCCAGGTCTACGCGTGCTTCCGGGAAGGCTTTATGAATGGCCTGTACTGCCTTTAGCTCTTCTTTTGCGGACAAAACGCCGCCCTTCAGTTTAAAGTCAACAAAGCCATATTTTTCATGCGTTGCTTTGGCCATGGCCACAATTGCCTCCGGCGTCAGCGCTTCTTCATGGCGAAGTCGATACCATTCGCAATCGGAATCCTCTTCTCCCAGATATTCAAGGTCCGTCTTTTTCCGATCACCAACATAAAACAGGTAACTTAAAAACTGAACCCGCTCCCGCTGAATACCGTCGCCCATTAAAGCTGCTGTCGGTACATCAAGGAACTTGCCAAGCAAGTCAAGAAGAGGCGCTTCAATAGCGGTTACTACATGAACCCCGGTCCGCAGGTCAAAGGTCTGTAAGCCACGCACATCATCTTTAATGTTGGCGTTCAGCCAGGCCCGTACCTTGTTCAACGTCTGTTTATAATCTGCAATACTGGTGCCAAGTACCAACTCTTTTACACTTTCCAATGCATTGGTAATTTTTTCACCACCCGGTACTTCTCCGACACCTTCTACCCCATTGGAATCCGTCAGGATAACAACGTTACGGGTAAAATAAGGAGCATGGGCTCCGGATAAATTTAATTCCATGCAGTCGTGACCGGCTACCGGATAAATTTCCATTTTTACTACAGTTGGGATTGCCATTTTCTGCTCCTTTCTTATAACAGACCGGCTTCTGTCATGGTAGCGATAAAGCCATCTTTTGCCGCACCATCCGGTGTCGGAAGAGACGGGCGATACGGCACGCCGACGTCACGGCCCCGTAAGGTTGCCATGTCCTTGGAAGCTACCGGGAAGCTGGCGGCGTCCATGGAAAGACGAACCGGATTCAGCTTAAACTGCGCTTCCAAGCTACCGGCAATGTCACCGGCGGTAAACTTGTTGTAAATATCAGTAATCAGTTCCGGCATAAAGTTCGCTGCTGTGCAAACACCACCAACAGCCCCGTGACAAAGGCTACCATAAAGCAGAGTATCCTTTCCACCGAAAACTTTAAAGTCAACATCTCGGCCAAGCCGGATGAATTCCGCAGTCAGAGTCATATCCCCACTGCTGTCCTTCATGCCAACAATATTGGGCACGTCATGCGCCAGTGCACTTACCAGCTTGGTGCTCATGCCGTAGCCAACGCGGCCGGGATTATTGTAAAGCAGCATCGGCGTTTCCGGGATACTTTCTGCAATGGTTTTAAAGTGCAGATACAGCTCGTCATAGGTTGGCTTCAGGAACATTGGTTGCAACACACTGACCGCGTCAGCGCCGTTCCTTACTGCCATTTGTGCCAGGCGGCAGCACTTCTTGGTGCTAATGGCACCAATGCCAAAGTAAACCGGGACACGTCCCGCAGCCTGATCAATCATAATCTGCAGACCGCGTTCCATCTCATCCTCTTCCAGCATGTAGAATTCGCCGTTGGAGCCAAAGGCCAGAATTCCAGCCACGCCGCCTTCAATGACGTAATCTACCTGGGCACGCTGCTTTGCTTCGTCTATTTTTTCATTTTCATCTGTAATGGTCAGAATAGGAACCACTACACCTTTAATGAAACCTGTGTTCATGTTTCAGTCTCCTTAACGACCAATCTTCTGATCAGTCAGATATTCGTAATACTGAGCAATGGCACTGTGGTCCTTCTGCCCGCCGTCGTGGTTGTGCAGCCACTGCAGGATTTCCTGTACTTCTGCAGTCATAGGAACCGGAGCGCCGACAGAGTGGGCGCAATCCAGAGCATTGTTCAAATCCTTAATATGCAGATCAATTTTAAAGCCCGGCTTATCATTTCCTTCAATCATCATCGGCGCTTTGGCATTCATAACCGTGGAACCGGCAAGGCCGCCTTTGATGGCCTGGAACACCAGTTCCGGATCAACACCGGCCTTTTGTGCAAGGGTCAGTGCTTCCGCAAGAGCCTGAATGTTGCAGGCAACTATAATCTGGTTGGCAAGCTTGGTGGTATTACCGGCACCTACATCGCCGCAGCGAACGACAGAAGAACCCATGGTTTCCAAAAGCGGTTTAAATTCATCAAACACTTCTTGTTTACCGCCGACCATGAAGCTCAGAGAGCCGTCAATGGCCTTCGGTTCGCCGCCGGATACCGGTGCATCCAACATGGCAATGCCTTTCTTTTCCAGTTCGGCATAAATTTCCTTGGAAGCAACCGGGTTAATGGAGCTGCAGTCAATAAAGGTAGATCCGGCTTTCATATAGTCGGCAACCTTGCCATCCTCCAGCATAACGCTTTTTACATGTGGGGAATTCGGGAGCATAGTGATAACTACATCGCACCGTTCTCCGATTTCCTGATAGCTTGCTGCTTTGGCGCCGCAGGCAACCACTTCGTCTACCTGGGACTGGCTGCGGTCATAAACCAGCAGATCCGTATATCCTTTTTTCAGCATGTTCTTTGCCATCGGCTTGCCCATGATACCCAGGCCAATAAAACCAATCTTCATTGTCTTGTCCTCACTTTTCGTATTGCTCTTTTTAATATAAATTGTATGGCTTTACGCTCTTTGCAGAGGCGTCTCTTGAAGTCAAGTCCAGTATAGGAGGGGGTTCCGCTTGTTGCAATTGACAGACCGCTGAAAGAAGTCAGCCCTTTTTAAACAAAAAATCTAATCTTTCAAAAAGTGAAATTTTTCTTTTCAAGTTATTTCGTCACCATTTCACCCGTGCGATTTGAAATGTTTCATGCACAAGTGAAATAAATTTTGCAGAAATTGAACGTTTGTCGCTATTGTCAGACTTTTCACAATCAACTTGGTTCATTTTGCGAATTTTCAAAGCGTTACGGCTCTTGTTACAATGGCCATGGTCGCAGAGGATTTTTCTCTTGAAGTCAATCGTAAAGAAACGAGAGAAATCTAAATTAGCAAAAGGAGTTATTACTATGGATGAATCAATCCGCATGCTACTTGGCCTGGCAATCGGCATCATCATGATGATTGTGCTGGTCAGCAAAACAAAAGTCCATACCTTTATTGCCCTACTTGCGGCGGCCATTGTTACCGGTTTGATCGGCGGGATGCCTATTTCGGACACAGTTGTCAACGGCGAAACCGTAACCGGCATCATCAGTTCTATTCAAAACGGATTTGGAAACACCCTGAAAAGTACCGGCATCATCATCGGTCTTGGTGTTATGATGGGCGGCATTCTGGAAGCCTCCGGCGGTGCGGAACGACTGGCCTATTCCTTTATTAAGGCCGTCGGCAAAAAACATGAAGAGTGGGCGCTGGCCATTACCGGCTGGTTCATCTCCATTCCGGTTTTTGCCGATTCCGCTATTGTCATCTTTGCCCCGCTTTGTAAAGCAATGTCCCGCGTCACCGGCAAATCCATCGTCAGCCTGGCCCTGGCTCTAGCCTGTGGTCTGCAGCTAACCCACTGTCTGGTTCCGCCAACACCCGGTCCGCTGACTGCAGCCACCACCCTTGGCGTAGACGTAGGACAGATGATTCTGGCTGGCGCCATTATCAGTATCCCGATGCTGATTGTTGTTATGTTCTATGTAAAGCCTCTTGGCAAAAAGCTCTACCAGGTTCCGAATGACCAGGGCGGATATGACCGCATGGAATATAAAGCTGAATACATCAAGACCATGGACAATCTGGACGAACTGATCGGCCAAAAAGATCTGCCGAAACTGTTCCCCTCCATTGCCCCGATTCTTGTTCCCATTGTTCTGATTCTTCTGAAAACCGTCCTTGATTTTGTAGACGCAAGCAATGCATTTGTTGATCTTATCGGTTCTCCGATTGTTGCACTTGGCATCGGCACTCTGCTTGCCATCTACGGTCTTGCCAGAAAGAAACCAACCAAAGAAGTTCTGAAGTACATGGATGAAGCCATCAAGAGTACCGGTATCATCATGCTGATTACCGGCGCCGGTGGATCCCTGGGTCAGATTATTAAAGACTCCGGTATCGGTGATGCCCTTGGCGAGTTAGTTGTTAAAAGCCCGTTGCCAGCCGTTTTGATTCCATTCGTTATTGCTGCACTAATGCGTATTGCCCTTGGTTCTGCCACTGTTGCAATTACCACCGCAGCCAACCTGTCTGCACCATTACTGGCTGTCCTGAATGTTAGCCCGCTGTTGATGGCTCTTTCCTGCTGCGTTGGCGCAATCTCTTTCTCCTACTTCAATGACTCCGGTTTCTGGGTATGGAACGGTATGTTCGGTGTAAGCGAACTGAAGGATCAGCTGCGCTGCAAGACTGCCGTATCCATGATTATGGCCGGTGTCGGCATTGTGGAGTTACTGGTTTGCAGTTTGTTTATGTAGCGTTCCGGCAGCACTTCTTTGAATGGAAAAGAGGACTGAAAAATGGATAACCAAACGCGATTAACCATACAAATCAAAGAGCAGGACAACGTAGCCGTTGCCGTTCATGATTTGCCCGCAAATACCAAAATAGAGTCCGGCGTAGTTACGCTGGACCCTATCCCACAAGCACATAAGATTGCCCTCCAGGATATTCCGCA
The DNA here is from genome assembly GCA_963600825.1 of Bacteroidaceae bacterium. Taxonomy (GTDB): domain Bacteria; phylum Bacillota; class Clostridia; order Oscillospirales; family Acutalibacteraceae; genus RUG420. The sequence continues at coordinate 11,239 of CAVCCW010000022.1, forward strand.
GGGCGGAGAAATTATTCGATACGGCGTTGTTCTTGGCTATGCCAAAAACGATATTCCGGCAGGCAGTTGGATTAACGAACACATGCTGGATCTGCCGGAAAGTCCCAGTGTAGAGAATCTTCCTTACGGCACCAATCTGGTAAAAAGCGAAGATCTTCCTATGCCGCCCCGCACTACGTGGATGGGATACCGCAACACAACCGGCCCTGCCGGCACCCGCAATCTGTTGGGCATTGTCACAACAGTACAGTGTGCCGCAGGGGTCCTGAAAGTTGCAGTAGAGCGCATCAAGAAGGAATTACTGCCAAAGTATCCGAACGTAGATGGTGTGGTTGCGGTCACCCATCCTTACGGTTGCGGGGTGGCAATCAACGCTCCCTTAGCGCCAATTCCCATTCGTGCCATTACCAACGTAATCCGCCACCCGAACTTCGGCGGCGAGATTATGGTTGTAGGCCTGGGTTGTGAAAAGCTGACTTATGACCGCGTCCTTCCGCCGGAGGATATTACACCGGAGAACTGCTTAACACTGCAGGACTGGAAGGGCCACGATGCCATGATGCAGGCCATCCTGGATATGGCAGAACAAAAGCTGAAAAAGCTGAACCGGAGGACCCGCGAAAAGCTCCCATTAAGCGATCTTCTTGTCGGCATGCAATGCGGCGGAAGCGACGCGTTCTCCGGCATTACAGCCAACCCCAGTGCTGGTTATGCCGCTGACATGATTGTTCGCGGCGGAGGCACCGTAATGTTTAGCGAGGTAACCGAAGTACGGGACGGCGTACAAATGTTAGCCGCCCGGTGCCCGGATGCCCACACTAGGGACCGGCTGGCAGAAGAGATGAAATGGTATGATGACTACCTGGAAGCCGGAGGAGTGGATCGGGACGCCAACCCTACCCCCGGCAACAAGCAGGGCGGCTTGGCAAATATTGTAGAAAAGGCCATGGGCTCTATTGCCAAAAGCGGCGCCAGTCCAATTGTAGAAGTCCTTTCTCCAGCAGAAAAGCCGACAAAGCATGGCCTGATCTACGCTGCCACGCCGGCTTCCGATATTGTCTGCGGGCCGTCCCAGGTGGCATCCGGCATAGGGCTGCAAGTGTTCATGACCGGTCGGGGAACGCCGTACGGTTTGGATATTGCCCCTGTTATCAAGGTATGTAGCCGGAACGAAATGAAAGAACACTGGTTTGACTTAATTGACATCTCTGCGGGCGGCATTGCTACCGGAGAAGCCACCATTGCCGAAGTCGGCACTGAAATCTTTAATATGATTTTGGATGTGGCCAGCGGTATCAAAGAGCCCTACAGTGATCAATATGGATTCCATAACGATATGTGCATTTTCAATCCTGCACCAATTACATAAACCTCTCTTAAAACAAAACGGTCGGGTAGCTTCCGCAAGGAAGTCTATCCGACTGTTTTGTAGCTTCTCAGAAGGAAAAGTCCTGTCCGATTCCATATTTCTTCATATATCGCCAAAGTGTGGTTTTGCTGACGCCCAGCTCATCCGCTACTTCTTGCCTGTTTCCACCGTGTTTTTTCAACAGTTCAGCAATTTCCAGTGCCTTTGGATCCTTAACAACAACCACCTGCTGTGTTTCCACATCAATCCGCGGAGCCAGTTGTTCCAATTCCCGACGAAGGAAGACTTCATCCACGGTACGGCGTTCCGCCGTCAAAACCGTACGTTCGCAGATACCGCGGAGCTGGTCCAGATTACCCGGCCAGTCATAGCTCTTCAAGTACTCTTCTGCACCTTTGGTCAGAGAAACGTACCGTTTATGCTGATTCTGCGCCTGTTCCAAATAGAAGTTAAGCCAAGGCAGAATATCGTCTCTCCGTTTCCGCAGTGGCGGCAGTTCCAAAGAAATAACGCTTAGTTCATAATACAGGTCATTTCGGAACTCATCCCGTTCCACCGCCGCAATCAGGTTGTTAGTGGTAGAGGCAATGACCCGCACAACAGAAGAAACCGGGCGGCTTGCGCCATTACGCAACAGTTTTCCACGGAGCAGTTGTAAAACCTTGTATTGTAATTCCATAGAAAGAGAATCAATATGAGCCAAGAACAGCGTACCATTCTGTGCAGTCTCTGCAAGGCCGGCCGGACTGTCTGCACGGGTGGAATAATTTCCAAACAGCATGGTATCCAACACTTCAGACGGAAACGCCGCGCAATCTACATCAACAAAAGCATTGGCACTGACCAGACTTTCATTGTGCAGACATTGCGCCATTACCCCGGTACCGGTGCCGTGTTCTCCTTTCAGTAAAACCGGTGCCGTAAAACGGGCCACCCGCCGTGCACGGCTTATCAGCTTTTTCATTTCTGCATCCTGCACCGGAATCCGGTCAAAACGGTATCGTGCCACAAAGCCACGTTGATACAACTCTGCACGCAGTTCACTGTTAATCTGAGTAATTCTGTTTCCTTCCTGAAATGTCAGAATGGCACCGCAAATGCGGTTTTCAATCAAAATTGGCGCAGCATTGACAACCACCGCACGATCTTCAATCGGCAACAAACTGGCGTAACTTTCAACCCCTTCCTGCAGCACACGCGTCAGCAAGTCCGAACGGAGTTGCGGCAAAACCTCCCGAATTGGGCGCTCCAGCATTTCCGAAGGTTGCAAACCAAGCAAGTTGTATAGCACCCGGTTTCCACGCCGAATAATCCCACCGGCATCAATCTGCATAATGCCACTGAAGGTAAAGTCCAGCATGGTATTCATTTCCGAGCTGCTTTGTTTTTCCAAGTCAATGGCATATGCCATCCGTTCTGCCATTGCAAAGGCATTTCGCATGCTTTCCAGAGTAGAGGCAAAAAAGCGATAGGGCACACCTTCTGCTTCTGCCTGTGCGCAAACAACATCGCCCCCGAGCACAGCATGACAGCCTTCTCGCACTGCCTGACCGACAAAATCCGCCAATTTCTTTTGCGTATCCTGCGTTTCCGTTTCCGGGAGGGTATAACGCACAATTTCCACATCAAACAAGTCTTCAAAGCGAGCCGTGTCACTGAACATATTTTCAAAGCCAATCAGGCCGATTTTTGGGTGCATTACATCCAATTCATCCTTTAGTTGCAATGCTAAAATGCCTAGCTCCTGCGTGGTAATCATAATATTTGCCACTGGCAGTTGCACGGTCTGCTTAATAATGGTAGCCTGAAACCCGCGAGCCATAATCAGGTCACAGCCTTCCGCTTCCAACTCCGCTGCGCGCCGTGCCACATCCATGGTTTTTACATACTCCAGACAAATCGGTGTCAGATTTTTATAAGAGCCCACCAGTTGCTCTGCCATTACCTGCATTTCCTGGCGGGGAACCAGAACCGCTATTTTTGCCATAGTAACAACCTCCGCATTTCACATTCTGAAACGAATGTAACATAAACATTACAAAAATGCAAAAGGAAGGAGTCATTTCGAATGAACACCATCTTATTACCAGACGGCACCGCCATTCCCAAAGTGGGACAGGGCACCTGGCACCTTGGAGAAGAGCCCCACAAAAGAGCTTCCGAATTGGAGGCCCTGCAGTGGGGCGTGTGCGTCGTTCCCTGCTAACGGACGAAGCCGTCTGCTCTATTGCAGAAGAACACAGTTGCACGCCTGTGCAGGTTTTGCTGGCCTTCGTCCTGGCGCAGGACGGCATCTTTGCCATCCCGCGTAGCAACCGTCTCAGCCATACACAGGACAACCGTGCTGCCGCCGATATCCGCCTCAGCCCGGAGGAGCTTGCCCTGCTGAATAGCCATTTTCCGGCACCTACGCACAAAGTCCCTCTGGACATTCTGTAAATAAAATAGAAAAAGGCGCAGCCAGGGTGGCTGCGCCTTTCCTTTACTTGTGGAATGCTACCGAGGAGCGTTCTACAAGTTCTGCATAATAAATACGATTTGCATCAAAGTCCGGGTCCTGAATCAGTTTCAACATGTTTTTTGCTACGTCTTTCCCTAAAAGTTCTTTGGGATGAACAAAAGACGTAATCGGCACCGAACAAAGGCTGGCCAAATCAGAATCATCAATTCCGACAACGGAAAGATCATCCGGAATGGTAAGGCCTTGTTTCTGCGCATCTACAATCAACTTGTATGCCACTTCGTCATTGTAGCAAACTACACCGGTAACGCCTTTGTTCAGCATGGCAAAGTCAATGGTTTTGGCACGCCAGACAACATTTTGAGAGCAGGCCTGCAGGTCGTGATCCCACAGTGCTTTCAAAAATCCGGCATACCGCAAATGACCCTGGCCGTCTTCCGGATTGAAAATACCGGCAATGTTGGTGTGGCCCCGTTCAATCAGAAGTTCGGTAGCTCGCCGCGCGGTATCAAAGTCATCCACCCGCATGCAGGGGAGCGGAATGTCTCGATGATAAGCGTTAAAAAAGATGATGGGAATTCCCTGGGTCATCAGCTCCCGATACAGGTACAGATTCGGGTTTGGCAGCGCCGATTTGGCAGGCTCTACAATAATGCCGTCCACGTTATCCTGTTCCAACAGATTGGTCAGGATAGTGCGTTCCTTGGAAATGCTGTCATCCGTGAACGCCAGCTGCATAGTGTATTCGGCCTCTGTCAAAACGGTCTGAATACCCCGTAGGGTGGCTGGGAAAATGTAGTTATCTACAAACGTACTGATTACCGCAATGTTTTTATGGCTGACCCGCAGCCCGCGGGACAACGATGCCGTAGACTGAATGTACGATCCACTGCCCTGCACGCTGGCAATAACGCCATCCTTCGTCAGTTCTTCCAACGCTCTGCGCACTGTTTGCCGGCTGACAGAGAACTGCTGTGCCAGCTCCTTTTCCGTGGGAAGCTTATCTCCTGCTTTCCATACACGGTTCTTCAGATTCTCTTTAACCGTTTCAACAATAATGGCGTACTTCGGAGTTCCTGTATACTGATTCACCGTGTATCACTTCCTTTTGCGTTGTAGTAAAACCCTTTATTTTGTAAAGAATTTCTGCAAATCTGCTTCTGTGGTATCGTCCCCGATGGTAACCAGTTCTGTACCGGTCAGGCGGGCAAACATGGCAATGTCTTTGCGAGTCAGTGCCGTAGAAACCACAGAGTGGTGTGCACCACCGGCGTAACACCAAGCCGCTGTGCCAATGGCATAATCCGGCTTATGGCGATACATAATTCTGGCTACCGGCAAATTCGGCATAGGTTCCGGTTGTGCAACCAGTTCAATGTCCGCGCAAATGATGCGGAAGTGGTCTCCAAGGTCAATCAGGGTTACCTGGATGCCGTCCCCGGTCACGCCGTCAAAAACCAGACGGGCCGGGTCTTCCTTGCCGCCAATACCAAGCGGATGTACCTGGATTTTCGGTTTGTTTGCGGCAAAGGAGACCGGAACTTCCAACATATGAGAAGCCAGTTCCAGCTCTTCTCCGCTTGTCAAATCATAAGTATAGTCCTCTATAAAGCCGGTTGCACCGGTCTTTCCTTCAGCCATCTTCATTAAGACAGCGGAGAAGGCGGAAATTTTATAATCTCCTTCCGGTCCAAAGCCAACACCTTTGCCCATCAGGTTTTGGGCGGCCAGACCGGGCAGTTGCTTCATGCCGTGAAGATCCTGGAAATTGTCCGTAAAGGCAGTAATTTCATTTTCGGCAAAGAACTTTTCAAATGCCACTTCATATTTGGCCTGTTCCCGAACGGCTTCCGTATTGTCGGTGTCCATTTCATATGCAGCCAAATATTCCTGCATCTTGGCATCTACTTCAGCATCGGTTGCAGCGTCAGCACGTTCTGCAATTTCTCCAATGCCCCAGTACTTGACTTCCCAGCCATACTTAATTTCGCATTCCAAACGGTTACCATCGGTAACGGCTACATCACGCATGTTGTTGCCGAACGTGGCAATGCGGGTGTGTTTGGAATAATCAATCGCTTTGGCAACGGAAGCAAACCGGCGGATTCCGGCAATAAAGTTATCATGCTTATAATAACCTGCCAGCACTTCGTGCGGAACACCGAGTTTTGCAAGGATAAAGCCAAATTCCCGGTCTCCATGGGCAGCCTGGTTCAGGTTCATAAAGTCCATGTCAATGGTGGCATACGGCAGCTTTTCATTGGCCTGGGTGTGTAAGTGAAGCAGTGGTTTATTTAACAGCTGCAGTCCCTTAATCCACATTTTGGCCGGAGAAAAGGTGTGCATCCAAGTGATTACGCCGACACAGTCGTCGTCACAAACCACCTTTTTCATGTCTTCTACACAGATAGGGGAAGTTTCTACTGTAGGAAGCAATTCAATGGTGAGTAAATCGCCCACCTTCGTGTTTAAAAAATCTACCATTTCCTGGCAGTCAGCAGCAACCTGTTTCAGGCATTCTTCGCCGTACAGGTCCTGGCTACCGGGAATAAAATATAATTTTTTCATTTTGCAGCACCTCTTTACTTAATTACCTTCAGTGCCTGTCTGTCAGCAAAAATTGCTACAAAGATCAGGAAGATAATGCCTTGGATCAGCTGTCCTTCTTCCGGTGTCATACCAATCATGGTCAGACCGTTGGACAGGATAACGTACAGGGTTGCGCCAACAATGATGTTGGAAAAACGTACCTTGGCACCACCGGAAATTGGCATACCACCCAGAACCAAAGCAATCAGGATTTGGGTTTCCAGCTGGTTACCGGCATTGGCAGTAACGGATCCATTCTTGGTAACACTGATGAATGCAGCAAATCCGGTAATGGCACCAGCCAGTACATAAATCAGGAACTTCATCCGATCCGTACGGATACCGGCAAAGGATGCGGCCTTTTCTCCGGCACCAATGGCCTTCAGGTAAATACCAAACTTTGTATAACGGAATACAACAAAGGAAATAGCAAGTATTACCAAAAGAATTGGCAGTTTAATGCTGATGTCATCATAGTTGTACACCTTCATGTCTGCTGCAACCGGGGCTTTGGAGGTAAAGTACTTAATCAGTCCGCGGAACAGGAACATGGTACAAATAGTTACAATGAAGGATTTAATTTTCCGGTTTACATAGAAGAAACCGTTGATGGCGCCGATGGCAGCACCGGTAGCAATACCGCCAAGGATAGCCAGCGGAATGCTCTTGCTGGAAAGCAGGCAAACCACAAGGGATGCCATACCCAAAATAGAGCCCTGGGAGAAATCCAGACCGCCCATGCTCATAATAAAGAACACGCCAATAGAGGAAATCATAACTACATACAGCTGGGATAACAGCAAATTGTAGGAGTTAATCATTCGGCCATTCGTCAACAGGTTAAATACAATAAAGACTACTAACAACCCGGCTACAGGAAGGAAAGTGCGCACTAAATTCATGCGTTTTGCCTTTAACTGCTCCGGACTCAGTTCCGGCTTCGGAGCCTTCACTAAGGTTGCGGCTTTTTCAGACATATTCATTCCCTCCTTATACCATTTTTTCAATCAGGTCGTTTTCGGTCAGCTCTTCACTTCTGAGAACTTCACCGTTCAGCTTCCCGTCTTTCATAATCAGGACCCGGTCACACATACCAATCAGCTCCATGAGTTCTTCCGAAATCATGATGATGGACTTGCCGTTCTTGCGCATCTGATCCATCAGCTGATAAATATCCTGTTTTACTTTAATGTCTATGCCTCTTGTCGGCGAGTCAAAAACCACCAGATCCGAGTCCTTTCCAATCCACCGGGCAACTACAACTTTTTGTTTGTTACCGCCGGACAGATCTGAAACAAACTGGTCTACGTTTTGCATCTTAACCGACATATTTTCTGCTTCCCGCTCCGCAAAAGTGTGTAACTTGCGGTCACTTAAAATGCCTATCTTATTGGACAGGTCATCCAGAGACGGAAGACAGATATTTTCACAAATGGACTGGTTCATGACAACAGACTCGTTGTCCCGGTCCTTAGATGTGTACGCAAGTCCGTGTTTGATAGCGGTCGGAATATTGTTGATGGCGGTTCCATCTGCCAAAGTTACGGTTCCCTTTCTGTCAAAGGAAGCACCAAATACGGCCTTACCTACTTCGTGCATACCGGATTCTGACAAGCCGCCGAAGCCAAGGATTTCTCCCTTATGCAGATCAAAGGAAATATCCTCAATCTGTCCCGGTACAGTAACGTCTCTTACGGAAAGAACCACTTCATCAGAGATGGGTTCACCATAATCCGGACGATAATAGTTACCGGTTACTTCACGACCGACCATTAACCGCTTCAGGTCATCTTCTGTAACATCGGCGCTTTTTACGGTGTCAATGTACACGCCATCCCGCAAAATGGTGATGGTATCCGATTTTGCCAGCACTTCCGGAAGGTCATGGGAAATAAAGATAACCGTATTTCCCTCTTCCCGGATGCGGTTCATGTGCTTATACAGCTCTTCACGGCCTTCCTGAGACAGTGCCGTGGTAGTTTCGTCAATAACAACAATTTTCGGATGAAAATAGGTTGCTTTTACAATTTCAACCAGCTTTCTGTCTTCAAAATTGTAATCATCAATTTGGGCAGAAGCCTTAATCCGGTCAAAGCCGTATTCCTTCAGCAGTTCCGCTGCTTTCCGGTTCATGGCATTGGTATTTTTAATGCCGAATTTTACGAAGGCTTCTTCATGTCCCAGGAAAATGTTTTCTGCAACGGTCAGACCGGACAGTGTACCAAGTTCCTGTACAATAATGGAGATTCCCTGTTTATTGGCTTCTACCTGGTTCTTCGGATGAACTTCTTCTCCATCCAGAATAAAGGTACCGCTTTCAATCTGGTAAATACCTGTCAGCATGTTGGTCAGCGTGGATTTACCGGATCCGTTTTCGCCAATGAGGGCATGTACCTCGCCCTTGTTAATGTTAAAAGAAACATCTTTCAGCGCTTTCGTAATACCGAAGGATTTCGTCATGTGCTGAACTTGTAATCTAACTTCACTCATGCTTGTCTCCTCCTTACTTCACGATTTCGCCCTTAACCGGCTTCGAGGTTAAAACGATAATAACTAACAATGCAAGACCGGTGATAACGTCCTGAATTGCAGTAGGAGCACCCAGTGCAACAAAGCCATAGAAGATGATATTAATGAAAAATTCACCAATAATAATGGCCTGCAGCGGAATGCCATATTTCTTAAAGGCAACGCCAAAGAAGCAACCCATTGTCGGAACAAAGTTCCGGCTCATGGAAGCCATTCCGGTTTCTGCCAAAATAGAAGATCCGTAACTGATAGTCAGTACAGCCATCAGTCCGAAGAAGGCGCCGGAGATCAGGAACGCAATTACCTTGAATTTGTCTACTTTAATACCCATATTTTTGGTAACGAATTCATCAGAACCAATGGCATAGGTATAGGTGCCGATCTTGGTGTAGTTCAGAATTAACCAGGCAAGAACGAAAGCAATAACTGCCAGAATTAAGTTGCCGGGCATTTTACCGAGCGCCCGAAGATCGGAAGGAAGTTTCTGGGAATAGCCGCCGGCAACAATATTTGCCAGAGACTCATAAATCAGGGCCAGGCCGGTAGTAACAATCATGGACGGAATGCGCAGTTTAACATAGAACATACCATTGCACAAACCAACCAGTGCGCCGGTAATAACAGCGCCGATAATCAGACCAAAGTAGCCTAGGCCAAATGTATTTGCCAGCTGACAGCCGACAATGGCGGACAGGATAATATTGGCTCCGATGGAGAAGTCAAACATACCCATAACTAAAACGAAATAAAAACCTACTGCGCCAACGGAAGCCATCAAGCTGGCTTCAAACGCGCTTAGCAGGGTGTCTGGGCCGAACTTGTCCCCGGCCAGAAGTTTAAAAACGATCCAGGAAGCCAAAACCAAAGCAAGAAGTATCAGGTAACCGAGCACCTTACCGCTTGGTTTCTTCCCTGCCGTTAACGTCTTTGCAGAACTCATATTAGGACTCCTTTAAAAATGGCCGGCATCCAGTAAAGATACCGGCCAAAATTATGTGTCAATACATCCGTTTATTTTGCCGCAGAACGAGTAGCAGCATCCTCAATAGACAGGGAAGCAGCCTTAGCAGCAAGATCAGTCAGAGACAGTTTGGACATTTCTACCAATTCGTCGCTGGTGTACGGAAGCTGATCTACGAAGTACTTTTCATAGTCTGCATAGTCATCAGCGGAAGATACGAACAGGTACGGGAATTCAATGTCAACAAAGTTGTTTTCAATGTCGGTGTAGTTGCCCTTAATGGCGTTGTATACCATCATGAAAGCAAACAGCGGGTCACAGTAATGTCCGCCGGATTCGCCAGCCATGGATCCATTTTCAAGTCTGGTTCCAAGGTCATCCAGGAAGTCAGTGGAAACAACATCAATGTCCTGCGTCTTTCCAGCAGCTTCAATTGCGGAAATAGCACCAAGCAGAGGTTCTCCGCCGCCGCCTGCCGGAATGATAGCGTCCAGAGTCTTGTCAGCGCTCATCAGAGCGTTTGCAGCCTTTGTGCCGCCTTCAGCAGTAGTACCTGCATACTGCGGATCAGAAAGCTTAACCTGGTCATTCGGGTTAGCATCGTTCCAGGCCTTTACGCCTTCCTGATAGCCCTGCCAACGGCCAAGCCAAGTGGCGTCGCCCTGTTCCCAGCCGATGAGGCCGATGTTGCGGTCGCCCTTGTCAATCAGCATCTGAACCAGTTTCTTACCGTTTTCTACTTCGTTCTCATGAACGGCACCAATGTAATATTTGGAAGCCTTAGCCTGTGCATAAATGTCAGAGCTGTTTTCCTGAGAAATAATGCGGAAGAACTGAGCAAGATAAATGCCGTTGTCTTCGCAAGTCTTAATTGCAGAAGTCATTTCTGTGTCAGCAGAGTTACAAATAATGATACCCTGGCAACCAGCAGCTGCTAATGTTTCAACAGAAGCGGTAACCTTTTCAGATACGTGACCCTGGTCAACATACTGAACTTCTACGTCCAGTGCTTCTGCTGCAGCGTCAATAATTTTTTTGCACTGTGCGCCAAGCACGTCAGTGGAGCTCCAGATGGATACCCCGATTTTGATCTTGTCTCCCGATGATTTGGATCCGGTGCCGCAGCCTGCGAACAGAGCAGCGATCATAGCCAGAGCCAGAACCAAGCTGATAATTCTTTTTTTCATATAATGATCCTCCTTCATTATTTTTCAACACACAGCCCTCGTTCTGCTGTGTTGTTATGACCTTTTTGTGCGATGTAGCCTTTCTTATTTCTTCGGCTGGCCGTAATACGCATTTGCGCCGTGCTTTCGGAAATAATGTTTATCCTGCAGCACCTGCGGAGCCGGTTCAATGTCCGGATTAATCATTCTGGAAAGCACGGCCATTTTGGCCACCTCTTCCAGCACGGCGGCATTGTATACCGCCTGGTCCGCATCTTTGCCCCAGGCAAACGGGCCATGATTTCTGCAGAGCACAGCAGGAACCGCCATGCAATCTAAATTGCGTTCCTGGAACAGGTCCGCAATAACCACGCCGGTGTTCTTTTCATAACCGGCATCAATTTCTTCTCCGGTAATGTTACGGGCACAGGGCACCGGACCATAAATATAGTCCGCATGGGTGGTGCCGTAACACGGGATATCCTTGCCCGCCTGTGCCCAAGAGGTGGCCCAGGTGGAATGGGTGTGTACAATGCCGCCCACTTCCGGGAAGCGGTTGTACAAAACCACATGCGTTGCTGTATCAGAAGAAGGATTACAGGTCCCCTCCACTACGTTGCCTTCCAGATCTACTACAACCATGTCTTCTATAGTCATGGCCTCATACGGAACTCCGCTGGGCTTAATAACGAACAAACCGGCGTCTCTGTCAATGCCGCTGACATTTCCCCAGGTAAAGGTTACCAAACCCAGTTTCGGGAGATCCAAATTTGCTTTTAATACCTGCTCTTTCAGTTCTTCTAACATACTGTTCTCCTTTAGGAAAGGCAGGACCCGGCAAGCCGTTCCACAGGAAGTCCGTTCTGATACCGTTCAATGAAGGCTTCCATGCCATCCATATCTTTTTGTGTCGGTTCTACCGTCAGGCACTTGCTGTCAGCAAAGACCTGATTTGCTAAATAATCCTGAAGGGCTTGGCCTTCTTGTTTATGTACCATATAGGAAGCAAGGAGAGCCATTCCCCATGGGCCGCCTTCCCCGGCGGTTTCCATAACGGAAACCGGTGCGTGAATGGCAGCAGCCAGGAAGTTCTGGCCAACGCCTTCTGTTTTAAACAGTCCGCCATGTCCGAAGATGGTATCAATCTGGACTTTTTCTTTTTTCAGAAGGATGTCCATGCCAATTTTTAAAGCTCCTAAAGTGGAGAAGAGCGTGGCTCGCATCAGATTGGCAAGGGTAAAGTTGCTCTTCGGGGTCCGGACCAGAAGCGGTCTTCCCTCTTCTACATCGGTAATGTTTTCCCCGGACAGATATCCGTAGGACAGAAGGCCGCCGCAATCTGCGTCACCTTCCAGTGCTTTATAGTACAGGGTGTCATACACCTGACTCTTCTTAACCGATACGCCAAAGCTTTCCAGGCAATCCTGGAACATGCCTACCCAGGCATCCAGGTCCGACGTACAGTTGTTTGCGTGCACCATGGCAACCGGCGCTCCGTCCGGCGTTGCAACCATGTCAATTTCAGGATACACATCCTGCAACGCATCCTCCAGGACAACCATGCCAAAGATAGAGGTACCGGCAGAAACATTTCCTGTCCGCCGTGCTACGCTGTTGGTTGCCACCATACCGGTTCCGGCGTCTCCTTCCGGAGGAGCCAGCGGGCAACCCGCCTGCAGCTTCCCGGTGGGGTCCAGTAGTTTTGCACCGGCTTCGGTCAAAACGCCCGCCGGCTCCCCGGCGTTCAGGGCCGTGGGAAGGAGGTCTTCTAATTTCCAGGAATAATGATACGGTTCCATTAAGGAATCAAATTTTGCCAGCATGTCGGCATCATATTGACCGGTCTTGGCGCTGATTGGGAACATGCCGGAGGCATCTCCTACGCCAAGCACCTTTTGTCCGGTCAGCTGCCAGTGAATGTAACCGGCCAGGGTTGTCAGGAAAGAAATGTCTTTTACGTGTTCTTCCTGATTCAGCACTGCCTGATACAAATGTGCAATGCTCCAACGCTGCGGAATATTAAAGTGGAATAATTCCGTCAGTTCTGCGGCAGCCTGTCCGGTAATGCCGTTTCGCCAGGTGCGGAAGGGAACCAGAAGCTGGTCTTCTTTGTCAAAGGCCAGGTAGCCGTGCATCATGGCGCTGAAGCCGATAGCCGCCAGTTGCGTTAATTCTGTATTGTATTTTTCTTTTACGTTGTTGACTAAGTTAGAATAACAATCTTGCAAACCGCCCCAGATGTCGTCCAGTGAATAGGTCCAAATGCCGTTTTCCAGCCGGTTTTCCCAGTCATGGCTGCCTGCAGCAATGGGCTTATTGGTATTGTCCACCAAAACTGCTTTAATTCGAGTGGATCCGAATTCAATTCCGAGTACGGCTTTTCCGCTGTCAATAAAATCCTTTGTGGTGCTCATTGCCAAGCCCTCTCTTATTTGTTTTTTCTTATTCGTTTTTAATTTGTACGGTACAAATTGTTTTATTTGTTCTCTCAACTTTAAATTTAGTGAAAGATTGCAGCAAAGTCAACGAGTTTTCCTAAGTTTGTAGAGTTTCACAGCGCGAATGCTTGCTCATTGTCATTGGTGCTCAAGACAAATTTGTATTTTGTAGGGGTACAAATTGTTAAAGCTTTCACAATGAAAGTTCCGCTTGGGAGAGCAGAAAAAAAGGGCTGCAGGCGCTAGGCTCCGCAGTCCTTTTTACTTTCTGTTATTTTATAATGTACCAATTTCTTTTAGATAGAACCGATCCATGGTGGAATGCAGAACCGTGGAAGATTGATTTTTAAGCGACTTCGGTTATAATAATATCGGATATTAAATTAGCCGGGGGGGGCTTATGGAATATATTAAACGGCATGCAGATCCACAGAAGAAAGACATTCAAGCTTTCAATCTGCTCGACACGATCCCCGGCATGAAGCGAGGTCCGGGCGGAGTTATCTGCCTTTATGACAGGCTTATCACGCCAAAGGACAACGACCGTGTTATTCCCATCAATTATCTGTAAGAGATTCCTAGCAAAAAGTCACCATACTTACTGTACGGTGACTTTTTTCATATTTTATTATGCTCTATCTATATAGCCAATACAGGCATACAGGTTCAGTATGCCCATATCATACAGCGCTTTCTGCAGAGCCTCATACAGGGCTTTTCCCATCCCGCACTTTTTTGAATCCGGGTCAAGATATATGGTGGTTTCACAGGACCAGTCATAAGCTGCACTTCCAACAAAGGGTCTTGCATAGGCATAGCCTTTTATTTCACCGTCTTTCAGGGCAACAAGGTACGGGTACTTTTGCATAATGTCGTCCATACTCTGCTGGAATTCTTCCAGGCTGGGTGTGTCGAAATGGCGGTGTTTTTTACGTAGTAATCATATATTTTTAAGATTTGTTCTGCATCGCTCAGCGTTGCATCGCGGATTTCCAGCATTTCAGTTTCTCCTTTACAACGCCGTTCTTTCATACTGCTTTACATTCTACCGTTTTGACCATTAGCCTTCCATTAATTCAAATCTGGATTTACTAAATCGTGATTTGGTACCTTTATAACATCAAGCTCTTCTTCTGAAATTACAGTAAATAACTCTTTGCAGCCTTGCTCCTCCAGCAGAGAAATCAGAAGATCATATTTATGCTCAATGTTGACAATATAAATTGGCTTGTTGTGTTCTCCATTCTGTTTTAAGAGGAGGACTTCAAAAAGTTCATCCAACACGCCTAGGCCTTCCGGCATAACAACGAAGGCGTCGGCATTGTCCGCCTGTAATTTCTTTCTTGTCCTTTTGTCACTGTCTCTGAAGACTTGTTCAGAACAGGAAAACTCCGAATGGCCTTTTCGGGGCTTTTCCGGTAATACTGATATTACCTTTGCTCCATTTTTATAGGCTTCATCAGCAACTGTTCCAAGCAAGCCGTCACCAAATCCGCCAAACACAAGTGTATGACCATTCTTTCCTATATGGCTTCCAAGTGTTTTTGCAGCTTGCAGGCATTTTTCACTTGGCACATCAGCCGAACCATATACACAGATATTCATCTTCTTCACCACTTTACCTTTTGCCGTTTTATAAATATATTATGACAACAGACGGTGTAAAAACCAAGTATATTTGAAAGTGGGCAACTCCGATTGGAATTGCCCACTTTTTATGAAAATATGCAGTTTTTAGTTACTTTTCCGGCTTCATTGTCGGGACTTTCTCCACC
>CAVCCW010000023.1:0-25333 GCA_963600825.1 Bacteroidaceae bacterium
CCTTCTTTACCAGGGTGTCTCTGTCGGAAAGCTCTTCTACAAAGTGGGTTGGAACGCCTTCCTTTTCCAAAATCTGCATCATGTAGTTGGTAACACGGTTGTTAATAGCGCCTTTACCGGAAATGGTGCCCTTCTTCAGGCCGTTAAATGCAGTGGCGTCATCTTTATAGCTGACCAAAAGTACTTCCGGATCCTCGGTAGCAAAAACTTTCTTGGCCTTTCCTTCATAAAGCATTTCTTTCTTTTCCATGATAAAGTCCTCCTTAAATATCAAAACGCTTCCGACTGGTGCGGAATCATTTCTGGCTGTATTCTGCAACAAGTTTGGCATCTTTTTCCAGGGCGGCTGCTGCATCCGCCTTTCTTCTTTCCAGCAGCTTTTCGGCAAGTTCTGCGTCTTCTACTGCAAGGATTTCCGCCGCCAGCAGGGCAGCGTTCTTGGAACCGTCTACCGCAACCGTTGCCACCGGAATACCGGATGGCATCATGACGGTAGACAACAGGGCGTCCATGCCGTCAAACGCAGCGGATTTACAGGGAATTCCGATTACCGGCAGGGTGGTGTTGGCGGCAATGGCGCCTGCCAAATGCGCTGCCATGCCTGCGGCGGCAATCAGCACGCCGAAGCCGTTTTCACGGGCTTCCTTTGCAAACCTGGCCGCTTCCTCCGGCGTCCGGTGGGCAGAATAAATATGGGCTTCAAACGGAATGTCCAGCTCCGTTAAAAGGTCCATGGCTTTTCTGACAATCGGAAGGTCGGAATCGCTTCCCATAATCAAACCAACTTTTTTCATTAGGAACTCCTCCCTGCAGCGGTTTTCTGCTGCTGAAAAATCTTACAAATGATAAAAGGGCGCACCTAATTCCGTGTCAGAATCAGATGCGCCCAGACGGTCGGCAATAAAAAACATCCTTGCTCCTCCGCAGTATACGCTGCTTTCATCCGTCAGTTACAGGGATGCCTGTTCAATTCGGTACCTAGTATAACAAAAGGAAAAAAGAATGTCACCAAGGGACTTTCATTCTGTTATTTTTCGTCTATGTGCAGAAAAAAACTGACTCTTTTATCCTCTTTTTAGGATGCTTTTCTAAGAGCACCCTATTTAATTCTGAAAGAATGCGGCTCTTTGGCCCGTGCTTCGCAGTAAACACAGCGATACACTCCCTTTTCCCGATCCGTCAGCTTAAAAATATGCGGCAGATCCTGCTCTATGGAAGTAATGCAGCGCGGGTTTTTACACTTGATGACATTGGTGATGGTCTCCGGCAATACCGGGTGCAGTTTGGTGGTGCGGACACCGTCCTCAATGATATTAACCGTAATGTTGGAATCAATGTATCCCAGGATGTCATAGTCTACATCAATGACCTCGTTAATCTTGATGATGTCCTTTTTCCCCATCTTGTGCGATGTAGCATTCTTAATAATGGCCACTTCGCTGGTAATTTCATCCAGCTTCATGTAATGATACAGAGCCATGCCCTTCCCAGCCGGAATATGGTCAATTACCAAGCCGTTTACAATGCTGCCAATAATCATGCTTCTACCCCCAAGAGTTTCATAATTAACGCCATACGAATGTATTTTCCGTTTCTTACCTGGTCAAAGTATTTGGCCCGCGGGTCCTTATCAATTTCTGTGGAAATTTCGTTGACTCTTGGCAACGGATGCAGAATTGCCATATCGCTCTTGGCAGACTGCAGTTTATCCGTGGTCAGAATATAGGTGTCTTTCAGGCGGATATAGTCCGCTTCATTGAAGAACCGTTCTTTCTGTACGCGGGTCATGTAAAGCACATCCAGTTCCGGCATGGCCTCTTCCAAAGAAGTGGTTTCCACATAAGGAATCTGGTTCCGGTCCAAAATTTCCGTTCTGACATTTTCCGGAATCTTCAGTTCTTCCGGAGAAATCAGGACAAAGCGAACCCCTTCATACCGGGACATAGCGCTGATTAAGCTGTGTACGGTGCGGCCGAATTTCAGATCTCCGCAGCAGCCAATAACCAGATTGTCCAAATGACCCTTTTCTCTGGAAATGGTCAACAGGTCAGTCAGGGTTTGGGTCGGATGGTTATGTCCACCGTCTCCGGCATTAATAACCGGAATGTTTACATTGGTTGCTGCCACATAGGGAGCGCCCTCTTTTGGATGACGCATGGCAATAATGTCAGCAAAGCATTCTACTACACGAGCCGTATCAGCTACGCTTTCACCCTTGGAAACAGAGCTGCTGGTGGCATCAGAAAATCCGATGGCCTGGCCGCCCAGTTCAATCATGGCAGATTCAAAGCTAAGACGAGTCCGCGTGGATGGTTCATAAAACAGAGTGGCAATTTTCTTGCCCTTGCACTTTTCGGCGTACTTTTCCGGATGGTCGGCAATGTCTTTGGCCGTCTGAATCAGTTCTCCAATTTCTTCCGGGCTTAAGTCCCGGATATCAAGCAGATCTTTCTTCATTTTGTGCTCCTTCTTTGGGTTTGTTTTAGTGAATCCAACTTTCATCAGATGGATTGTCCCGGAATGCTTTAATCTTCGGCTCCCATTCCGGTTTAATGTAGCCCTCTTCAACGGCTGCTTCCAGAACGGTATCCAGGTTGGTCAGGCTGACATTCTTTACATTGGCGGCAGCAAGACGGTCTACAGACTTCTGCATACCATAGGTAAAGATGCTGACAATACCAAGCACTTCTGCACCGGCTTCCCGCAGGGCATCTACTACTTCAATAACAGAGCCACCAGTGGAAATCAGGTCTTCTACTACAACCACCTTCTGTCCGGCGTTCAGCTTGCCTTCAATGCGGTTCTGACGGCCATGGTCCTTGTTGCCGCCGCGGACATAACCCATTGGCAGTTCCATCATCTGTGCCACAATGGCGGCATGGGCAATGCCTGCGGTGGAGGTACCCATTAAAACTTCTACGTCCGGATACTCTTTCTTAACCAGCTGCATCAGGCCGTTTTCTACGTCCGTGCGCACCTTGTGGTCGGAAAGGACCAGACGGTTGTCACAATAAATAGGGCTGTGGATGCCACTGGCCCAGGTAAACGGTTCTTCCGGCCGCAGGAACACGGCCTGAATGGATAATAAATCTTTTGCAATTTGTTTCTGCATGAGTAAATCCTCCTATTTAGTCTGTAAATTCTGCAACGCAGCGTTTCCATGCCGCCACCGGATCGGCGGCTTCAGTAATGGGGCGTCCGACTACAATGTAGTCGGAACCGATTTCCTTGGCCTTTTCCGGCGTAGTTACCCGGACCTGGTCGCCGATATCTCCGTCAGCAAAGCGGATACCCGGCGTAACGGTTAAGAAATCTTTTCCGCAGCGTTCATGTATGGCACCGGCTTCCAGCGGCGAGCAAACCACGCCGTCCAAACCGGATTTTTTGGCATTTTCTGCATAAGTCAGTACGGTTTCCAGTAATGAAGCGCCAATCAGCAATTCCTGTTGCATGCGTTCTTCGCTGGTGGAAGTCAGCTGTGTTACGGCAATGACCAGAGGGCGGCTGCCATCCGGGCGAGTTACGCCCTCTACTGCCGCTTCCATCATGGCACAGGTGCCGGAAGCATGAACATTGACAATATCGGCACCTAAGGTGGACAGCACACGCATGGATTTCTTTACGGTGTTTGGAATATCATGCAACTTTAAGTCTAAAAATACCTTATGTCCTCTTTCTTTTAATTCCCGTACCATGTCAGGACCGGCAGCATAATACAGCTCCATGCCAATCTTCACAAACGGACGTTCGTCTCCGAAGCGATCCAGGAATTCCATAACCTGTTCTTTTCCTGCAAAGTCACAGGCAATAATAACGTCTTTACCCATTGTGTGCTCCTCCTATGATTTCCTTCAGACTGGTCATGCCGTATTTCTGCATGACGGCCGGAAGAGTTTCTATGATTTGTTTACAAGCCGTCGGTTCTACCAGATTAGCAGCTCCAACCTCTACGGCGGTGGCACCCGCCAGCATCATTTCCAGCACATCTTCTGCCGAAGAAATACCACCCTGGCCGATGATAGGAATGGAAACGGCTTCATACACCTGGTAAACCATTCGAATGGCTATTGGTAAAATAGCCGGGCCGGAAAATCCGCCCATTTTATTGAAAATAACCGGTTTCCGGGTTTTTGGGTCAATCCGCATTCCCATAACCGTATTAATCATACTGATGCCGTCTGCCCCCGCCTCTTCACAGGCTTTGGCAATTGGCACAATGTCCGTTACATTCGGGGTCAGCTTAACATACACCGGCTTTGAAGTAACTGCTTTTACGGCCTTCGTAACCTCATAAGCGCTGTCCGGATTGGTACCGAAGCTCATGCCGCCGTTATGAACATTGGGACAACTGATATTGACTTCCAACAGTCCAATCTGATCTTCTTTATCTAACTTTTCGCAAGTGTAAGCATAGTCGTCTACTGCAAATCCGGACACATTGGCAATGGACGGTTTATGGAAGCACTGCTTCAGTTTTGGAAGCTCTTCCGCAATAACCTGCTCTACACCGGGGTTTTGCAACCCAACAGAGTTAATCAGGCCGGCCGTGCATTCGGCAATGCGTGGGGTCGGATTCCCAAAGCGGGGATCCTTAGTGGTGCCCTTTAAGGCAATGCTACCCAGGATATCCAGGTCATACACTTCGGCAAATTCATAACCAAAGCCAAAGGTACCGCTGGCCGGGATGACCGGGTTGTCCAGCTGCACGCCGGACAGTGTAACGCTCAGGTCTACCATATAATCTCCTCCCGTTCTAATACCGGTCCGTCCTTACAGATCCGCTTGTTTCCGTATTTGGTTTTACAGGTACAGCCCATGCAGGCGCCGAAGCCGCAGCCCATTCGTTCTTCAAAACTGAATTGGCCGCTGGTTTTAGCGCAACCTTCTATGGCACGGAACATTGGCATAGGACCGCAGGTATAAAAGTAAGTGTAGTCCAGCTTGTTCAGCACATCAGTAACAAAGCCGGGATAATAACCCGGTTCTTCCCCGCCGTCTACCAGCGTAACGTACACCTTACCATCTGTTCCTTCCAGTAAGGCTTCAAACATGTCCTTGCAAAAGACTTCCTGTTTGGTATTAAAGCCAAGAATAACACTTGGATGCTTTCCTTCTTTCAGCAACTGCTTACACAGTGCATACAGCGGTGGTATGCCGACCCCGCCGCCAATCAGCACCGGCCGGTCTCCGCTGACCTCTGTGTGGTAACCGTTACCCAATCCGGTTAGTACGTCTAATGTTGCACCAACCGGCAAACGGCTCATTTGTTCCGTGCCTTTGCCGACTACTTTATAAATAATTTGAATCTGATTTTCTGTCCAATCATAAACCGAAATGGGACGCCGTAAATACAGCCCGTCTAATTTCAGGTTGATAAACTGACCGGTTGCCGTGCAGGCAGAAGTATCCCCTTCCAGTGCCATAAACCAGACACTATCCGTCAGTGCTTTGTTTTCCGCAACGCGGTACATTCCCTGTTTCATGGAAGCTCCTTTCTTAGTCCGTCAGTGTAACTGACGGGTCCTGCCAAACCACTTCTCCGTGGTGTACCGTCAGCAGGCATTTACCGTATACCTTCCAGCCGGTAAATGGGGTGGCCTTCCCCTGGCTTAAAAACTGTTCCGGGTCAATGGCATATTCTTCGGACAGGTCGTAAACACAGAAGTCGTCTTCCGAAAGTGGAATACCGAATCGCCGGCGAGGGGCAATTGCCATTAAATCAATCAGCTTTTCCAAGGTGATAACCCCCGGCTTTACCAAATGCGTGTACAGCAGTGGGAAAGCGGTTTCCAGTCCTACAATCCCGAACGGACTTTTTTCCAACCCGCGGCTTTTTTCTTCTGCCGAGTGCGGAGCATGGTCCGTGGCAATCATGTCAATGGTACCGTCCTGAATGGCTTCCAGAAGCGCCTGATAATCCTCTTTTCCGCGGATGGGCGGATTCATTTTAAAGCGGCCGTCTTCCTGCAGCATGCTGTCATCCATAACCAGGTAGTGGGGGCCGGTTTCGCAGGTTACGTTGACCCCTTGCGATTTAGCGTTCCGAATAATGTCCAAGCTTTCCTTTGTAGATACATGACACACGTGGTAAGGACAGCCGGTCTGCGCCGACAAGGCTACATCCCGCTCAATTTCCTTCCATTCGCTGGCGGAACAGATTCCCCGATGGCCATGGGAGCGGGCATAGTCTCCGTCATGAATGTAACCGCCGTGCAGCAGTTCATTAACTTCACAGTGGGCCGCCAGAATTTTGCCGGAGTCCTTGATCTGCTCCATGGCCTGCCGCATCATGCCTTCGTCCTGAATGCCGACGCCGTCATCCGAAAAGGCAAAGCAATGCGGTGCCAGTGCGGTTACGTCAACCAGTTCCTTGCCTTTTTCGCCTACGGTAATAGAGGCATAAGGCAACACGGAAATACAGGCATCCTTCTGAATGATGTCCTGTTCCACCTTCAGATGTTCTACAGAATCCGGCACCGGATTCAGGTTCGGCATGGTGCAAACCCCGGTATATCCACCGTGGGCCGCCGCCCGGCTTCCACTGAAAATGGTTTCTTTATAAGAAAAACCCGGTTCTCTGAAATGCACATGCACATCAAAGAAACCGGGAAATAAAAATACCTGTTTCATTTTGGAAACACGAGATCCGCCAAGACCAAATCCTGCTTTATTAATTGCCTTTGCCTGCGCTAACAGTTCTGCTTTGGAAAAAGTCATGATATCCTGCTCCACATATTGTTTTTTTCTGCAGAGATTATACTTCATACAGGGTAAGTGCGTCAACGAAATTACCGTTAGAACTTCTTACAAAGTTCCGCCTCTATTTCCGCAATATTTTCGGCAAAGCAGATGGACTGAAAATCTTCCTTTGGATAGAAGCCGCAGGCAACCATATTTTCCAGCATTGCTTTCATGGGATCATAGTAATGATTCTGATTATAAAGGATGCAGGAGCCCTGAATCAGGTGCAGATGCACGTGGGAAATAATTTCGGAAATTTCTTCCAAAGTACCTACTCCGCCGGGAAGGGCAACAAAGGCGTCTCCCCGTTCAATCATCAGGTTACGCCGTTCTGACATGGTTTTTACACGAATCATTTCCGTGGTGCCGGGATGCATCTGTTCCATATCCACCAAGAAATCGGGGATGACGCCGATGACCTTCCCGCCATGATCCAGGCAGGCATCTGCCACCACGCCCATTAGGCCATTGCACCCGCCGCCGTATACTAACGTATTTCCGCTTTCGGCAATCCAGGTACCAAGCTCCGTTGCGCCTTCCGCAAACTGCGGATTGGTGCCTGCATTTGCTCCGCAATATACCGTAATATTCATGCTTAAGCCCCTTACTTTTATGCTCTTTTATTTGGTTTTATCTCTTTCGCGTTCACGGATAATCAGGCGGACGGGTGTGCCTTCCAGCCCGAAGACCGCGCGAATCTGATTTTCTATATACCGCTGGTAACTGTAATGGAACAGATCCTTCCGGTTGACAAAGCAAACAAATGTTGGTGGGCGTGTGGATGCCTGCGTCATATAGAAAATTTTTAAGCGGCGGCCGCGGTCTGTCGGCGGCTGCACGCGGGCGGTGGCATCCGCCAGCACTTCATTCAACTTACCGGTGCTAATCCGCATGGCGTTCTGGTTGTCCACCTTTACAATCAGCGGGAACAATTTGTTCAGCCGTTGACCGGTTTTGGCAGAGATAAACAAGAACGGCGCATAGGACATAAAGGAAAAGTCATGCTGCAATTTAGTTGTATATTCCTGCATGGACTTGTCTGTCTTTTCATAAGCGTCCCATTTGTTGACACAGATAATACAGGCTTTGCCCATATCATGTGCCATACCGGCGATTTTACTATCTTGTTCCGTAAAGCCTTCCAAAGCGTCAATCATAATAACACAGACGTTGGCACGTTCTACCGCCATGCGGGCCCGGATAACACTATACTTTTCAATGGCGTTATCCACTTTGGACTTGCGGCGGATGCCGGCCGTGTCAATGAAGAGGAAGTCTCCATATTCATTGGACACCAAGGTATCCGTTGCGTCCCGGGTGGTGCCGGCCACATTGGAAACAATGGTGCGTTCCTCGCCGCAAATGGCATTAATCAGAGAGCTTTTTCCGACATTCGGTTTTCCGATAACGGCAACCGTAATTTTGCTGTCGTCCTCTTCTTCCCCTTCTTCTTTCGGAAGATAGGACAGTACGGTATCCAGAAGGTCTCCGGTACCGCGGCCGTGAACAGAAGAAATAGCAATGGGATCTCCCAGTCCTAAATTATAAAATTCATAGAAATCTGCCGGAATTTCTCCAATACTGTCACATTTATTTACTGCCAGGACAATCGGCTTACCGGATTTTTGCATCATGGAAGCAACTTCCATATCCGTAGCCACCACACCGTCCCGGATATCCGTTACCAGAACAATAACGTCCGCCGTTTCCACGGCCAGTTCGGCCTGCCGCCGCATCTGTGTCAGAATGATATCATCCGAATACGGCTCTATTCCGCCGGTGTCCACCAGAAGCATTTTGCGTCCAAGCCATTCACAATCCCCGTAGATCCGGTCCCGGGTAACACCAGGTGTATCATCTACAATGGAAAGTCGTTCCCCGATCAGTTTGTTAAACAATGTGGATTTTCCCACGTTCGGACGGCCAACAATGGCTACAACCGGTTTTGACATGCTTCCACCTCCTGCTTTGTTATTATAAAACTATCATAAAAAGAAAAATTAAGGTGGGGAAGGATTTCCTTCTCCACCTCTACCTGTCATACTGCAATCTTAAGATGCTTCGTCAGTTGCTTAGTCAACGTCAATGACTTTTTTGCCGTTGTAGTAACCGCATGCGAGGCATACTCTGTGTGGTCTCTTGTATTCGCCACACTGCGGGCACTTAACAAGTTCCGGTGCATTCATTTTCCAAACATTAGAACGTCTTTTGTCACGTCTTGCTTTAGAAACTCTTCTTGCTGGTACTGCCATTTTGATTTACCCTCCCACTTAAAATACAAGATTTATTTCCTGTCCTCCAGTAAAGACAGCAGATCTGCAAGGCGCGGATCTATTTCCTTTTGACACTGGCAGGGACCTTCATTCAGGTTCTTGCCGCACTGGGGACAAATTCCTTTACAATCTTCTTTACAGAGAATCTTTGTTGGTAAATTCAACAGAAGATCTTCTGTTGCCAGGCGGTCCAAATCAAGGATCTGATCCGGAACCAGCACAAAGCGTTCGTCCCGGTCCTCTCCGTTGAGCTCTGTTACAAAAGTATGCTCCATAGGAACGGAAAGCGGAAGGACCACTTCTGTGGCACATCTGTCACAAACAGTGTAAAGGTTTGCGTTGATGGTAGCGTCCAGGGAAACAACAGAGGCCTCATTGCGAAACTGACCGGTCACTTTGAACGGATGTGGAAACAGAAGCTTACCGAATTCGTCAACTTCGGTGCAAGTTACTTCATGATCAACGTCCAGCGTGAAACCCTCATTGAGGAACAGAGGTTCCAGTTGCAGTTCAAACATGTCAATCACCTCTCATTGTCAAACCTGTACGGCGACACGCGAACTATATTATACAAACCGGGTTTTGCTTTGTCAACAAAAAACAGCCCCGAAAAGAGGCTTCTTTTCGGGGCTGAACGCACTTGAACGAACCGTCCGTTTACAGGACTTCACAAAGATCAAAAATTTCCTTTGGCAGCTCTGCTTCATCCGCAGAAATGGTAAAGGTGAATTTGGTGTCTGTGGCATCTCCAAGGTTCTTGATTTTGTCCAGGAAGGAAGCCAGCTGAGCAAAATCCGTACCACCGATTTTCAGGGTACCGTCTCCGAAGATGTCTGTGATGTCACTGTTGGAAGCGCACATTCCGGCAAGGAAGCCATAGTAAGCATCATAACCGGAAACTGCATAGTCATCAGCTGCTACAAGGCGAACTCTGGAGTCAATATTGTAGGTCAGTTTGGTGCCTTTTTCTACGCAAATAACGTTGCCGAGAGAGGCGTCCACTGCCCGCTTTACTTCCTCTATTAAATGAGTGGTCTTGCCGGAGCCTTTATGACCAATAATAAGATAAACCATATTGTGTTCCTCCAATAAATAAAATACCCGAAGGCTTATTTCCTGACTTCATTCTAACCCATTTGCACAAAGCAATCAAGATTTTAACCCCCGCATTTTGTGAAACTCACAAAAAAGACAATTTCACAGAAAGCCTTGACAAAGGGCCGTTGACGTTACCGGAATCATTGGGCTAAAATAGTCGCGTATTTAGGCGCAAAACCAGCCTGAATCTATACCTTATTATTACAACGGATCCTAAAAAAATCCTTAAAGGAGGCTTCCCATGGGAATAACAAATGTGCCGGAACTGTTTGGCTCTCTGGTATTCAATGACGATGTCATGAAAGCACGTCTTCCGCAGAAGGTGTATGACGAAATTCATAACTGTGTAGACCAGAAACAGCCGCTGTCTTTAGACGTTGCCGACACCGTAGCATCTGCCATGAAAGACTGGGCAATTGAAAAGGGTGCCACGCACTTTACACACTGGTTCCAGCCAATGACAGGTCTGACAGCAGAAAAGCATGACAGCTTCTTATGCCCGGTGGATTCCTGCAATGTTGTCATGGACTTTTCCGGAAAAGAGCTGATTCGTTCGGAACCGGACGCTTCCTCTTTCCCGAATGGTGGTATCCGCTCTACGTTTGAAGCCAGAGGGTATACGGCCTGGGACCCAACGTCCTACGCCTTTATCAAGGATAACACCCTGTGTATTCCCTCTATCTTCTGCTCTTACGGTGGAGAAGTTCTGGATAAGAAGACCCCTCTTCTGCGCTCCATTCAGGCAGTAGATAAGCAGGCTATGAAAATCATCAATCTGCTGGGAAATGAATCCGGTGCCAAGCACGTTGTTCCAAGCGTTGGCGGAGAACAGGAATACTTCCTGGTAGACCGGGATTTATACAATAAGCGGGAAGACTTAAAGCTCTGCGGCCGCACCCTCTTCGGTGCCAAGCCAAGCCGGGGCCAGGAAATGGAAGACCATTACTTCGGTACCATTAAGCCAACCGTTAAAAAGTTCATGTCTGACCTGGATGTAGAGCTTTGGAAGCTGGGAATTTTTGCTAAGACGGAGCACAACGAAGTGGCTCCGGCGCAGCATGAACTGGCCCCGGTTTACACCGAAGTGAATGCGGCCGTAGACCAGAACCAGTTAATGATGGAAACCATGAAGTCCGTGGCCATCCGCAATAACCTGGCTTGCCTGATCCACGAAAAGCCATTTGCCGGTGTCAACGGATCCGGCAAGCACAACAACTGGTCCCTGACCACGGATACCGGTATTAACCTGTTCAAGCCGGGCAAAGACCCGATGCACAACCCCCTGTTCTTACTGTCCCTTGCCGCCGTTGTCAAGGGCGTGGATGAATATCAGGATCTGCTTCGTGTCTGTGTTGCCTCTCCGGGAAATGACCTCCGACTGGGCGGAGACGAAGCACCGCCTGCCATTCTTTCCATCTTCCTCGGCAATGAATTTGCCAATTTGGAAGACGCGCTGGAAAATGAACACGAATTCATTAAGAATGAGCGCAAAGTCATGAAATCCGGCGTTAAGGTCATTCCACGTTTCAACAAGGACGACTCCGACCGGAACCGCACTTCCCCGTTTGCTTATACCGGCGGCAAATTTGAATTCCGTATGGTTGGTTCTTCCGCTTCTTTGGCCGGCCCGAACACCATTCTGAATGCCATTATGGCAGAAGAATTCTCTGAATTTGCAGAACGTCTGGAAAAGGCTGAAAACATAGAGCAAGAAGTCTATTCCATTGCCCATGATGCCTTTGTAGAGCACAATCGGATCATCTTCAATGGCAACAGTTATTCTCAGGAATGGAAAGAAGAAGCAGCTCGCAGAGGATTAACCAATCTTCCTACCTGCGCAGACGCTTTCCCCGCTTACCTGGATGACAAGAACGTGGCCCTCTTTGAGCACCACAAAATCTACACCCGTGCGGAACTGGAATCCCGGTATGAAATTTCCATGGAGAACTACTGCCAGACCCTGCGTATTGAAGCTGCCACTATGAATAACATGGCCAAGAAAGCCATTTATCCGGCCGTGGTTCGATACACAACGGAATTGGCGCAGAACATTCAGGTAAAACAGTCCGTTGGAGCCAACCTGCCAATGTCTTCTGAAACCAAGCTTCTGAGGGATCTGTCCTGCCTGTCTGACAGCCTGCTGCAACAGACGCACTCTTTGGCCGATGCACTGGAAAAAGCAGACCTTATTCAGGGCACCCAGGAGAAGGCAGACTTCTACAAGGATACGGTTTTGACCAACATGAACCAGTTAAGAGATACCGCCGATCAGCTAGAACTCTTAACCGCCAAAGATCGTTGGCCATTGCCGACCTACACAGACCTGCTTTACAGCGTGGTCTAAAAATATTGTCAGTTCGTGACCATCCTGACACAAAATAAAACTACGGAGCAAAAAAATGAAACAAAACAAACAGAATATTTACTACTTAACCGAAGCCGGCATCATTGCCGCACTCTACTTTGTACTTACCCTTGTCAGCAACTCGGTTGGCCTTGCTTACGGCCAGGTGCAGTTCCGCCTTTCAGAGGTACTCTGTATCCTGCCGGTGTTCACGCCAGCCGCCGTTCCCGGCCTGGTTGTCGGATGCCTATTGTCCAACTTCTTAAGTCCCATGGGATGGGCCGACTGGGTTTTCGGTACCGGGGCCACACTGATTGCAGCCCTTGCCGCTTACTTCCTTCGAAACGTGAAGTTCAAAGGGTTGCCGGTCCTGTCCTCTCTGATGCCAACACTGTCCAACGGACTGATTGTTGGCCTGGAAATTGCCATTTTCCTACCGGAGGGAACCCGCTTTGTCGGCTTTGGTTATTCTTTCCTTTTCGTTGCCCTCGGCGAGTTAGTGGTTACCACCTTCGGAGGCCTGTTCCTTTACAAAGTCCTCCTGAAGTATGAAGACCGTATCTTCCACGGCAGCAGTAAAAAGGTCCAAAGTAAATAAGCTGAACGGGAAAGGCCCGGTGCAGAAACATTCTGCACCGGGCCTTTTGTTTTTCGTTAACGTTCCCTGAAATCCTTATTCATCCTCAGAGTCAAAGTCTTCGTCATAAGCCTGTTGTACGGCTTCCGCAAGCTGATCTCCACAGGAAGTGGATTTGGGTCCACAGGTAATGCCGCCAAGGAGAGATGAAATTTCTTCTACCGTGCGGCCATTGCATAACGCAGCTACTGCCTGGGTATTACCGGGACAGCCCCCGATAAATTCCACATCAGAAACTACGTTGTCATGCATATTAAAGCGTATTTGCCGGGAACAGGTTCCCTGGCAATCATAAACGTACTTCATTGCAATCTGTCTTTCTCAGTATATTTTTAGTCTACGTCCGTATAATCTACATCAATAACTGTGTCATCATCTTTTGCAGATCCCTTCAGGAATGCAGACTGGCTGCCATTCTTCAAAAGGTTGACAGCAATGACAATGTAACCGGCGCCAATAGCCATCAGGATAATACCAACCGGAACCGTAATCAGAGCCACACCAAAGGTACCGGCGTTCTTAACGGCACCAATACCAACAATGAACAGCAAAATATCAATGGCTAACGTCCAAAGCCAAGCCTTGTCCTTTTCGGTTTCTGAGCATATTTTCTTTGTAATAGGAATAACCGGAATAAAAATAACGGCCACCATCAGAATCATGATGCCAAGAATAACGGCAAGAACCGGGCCAAAGCTGTCAGAATAACAGCAGAACAAAATACCGGCTACTGCATCCATAAAAGCGTTTACCAAAGCCAGCCAGGAATGAATTAAGAACTTTCCACTGACAAAGAAAATCAGTGCGGAGCCAGCTGCCGAAATCAGCAAAATAATACCAATAATGGTAGAAACCGTAGACATGGCGGTCAGCGGAGAAATAACACAAATAATACCGCAAACAACCAGCGCAAGACCAACCAGGCCTATGCAAATTTTAATCCCCTTTTTCATGAAAAAACCTCCTTATTTGGATTCTGTTGTAGATTCTGTACTAACTACCAGTTTTTCAAAGTCTTCATATTGTTCTTTCACATCTTTAACAGTTAGTCCTTCATATTCCGACTTGGCATATTTGATAATAACGTAAGAACCATTTTGGGTAATAGAATCAATTCCTATATCTCCGGCTTCATTACTTTCTTCTAAGCCCTGTACAGCCATTTCAGCAGCTTCATCACTGCCATAGTTTACATACATTTCGTATCCTGTAATATCATTGCCATCATAATAATAAACTATGGTTGCAGCGCCAGAAACATAACAAAGCTTATCTTTATCTTTTACCAGCTTAACTTCCCCGTCTTCCAGGGACTCCTGCTGGGAAATTACGTCGTCTGTACTGTCAATGGTAGCTTTCTCTGTTACGCCCTTGGTATCCGAACTTTTATTCTTGCTGCAGCTGCAGGCAGCAAAGGAAAACAGCAAAGCAAATGCCAGGGCAATTATCAGAACGTTTCGTTTCATGGGTCCTCCCCCTTTCTTGACGGAACACATTATAGCACACAGCCTAAAAATTACACAAACCATTGTCATGGATTTTTTGACGCCCTGAAAACTTTGTCAAAGTTTTGTAACATTAAATCGAATATAGGGTAAGAAAACTGGTTTTACCATGCTATATATGGTATATTGAAAGAAGCATTTTTAAAGTATTAGGGAGGTTTTGTTTTCCTATGGAAAACACCGAAATTCTTATGCAAAATCTGTTGGAACAGCAACAGATTTCCGCGCAGATTACGGATATCCAGTGGGAGCGGATCATCTGCCACATAACGGTACAGGTTTCTTATCATACCAACTTTCAGGCAAAGGAGCCGCTGGATTTTTATTTAGTCACCACATACGGAAAAGCCAACGCAAAGTTTGTATCAGAAGATCTGGGCGGCGGAATCTATCGCCTTTCCATTAATGTTTCCAATCCGGGCTACGTCATGTGCCTGCCGACCGGATCTTATACCATTTATATTTGCCAGGGCAACAATATTCTTTGCAAGCCGGAGCTCAGCATGGAGTTAGTCCCCCTGCTGGCAGATAAATCCCGCACTTTCTTACATCATCAGAAAAACAAGGGCTACAGTGTTGACTTTTCCGTAGCCGAAGATGTAGAGGATCTGGTACCGGTCATTACAGCACAGGAAATGAGCAGGACCGGTATACCGGTCCTGAATCCGAATCCGCTGGCACCAAAAGTGCCAAAGCCAATCAAAAGAGAACAGCGCAAAATTGACCGGCTAAAGAAAACCGTCTTGAAAGATTTCTACCTTTTCTGCCATTCCGTAGAAAAAACCAAAAAGAAGCTAAATCCAAAGCGGAAACAGAATATTTTATTCCTGTCTGAACAAAATGAAGCCATTGGAACAAACATGATGGCCGTTGCCAATCGCATGAAAGAGCGCGGCATGGAAAGCCAATGGAATCTTCTCTTCAGCGGGCGCTCTATTGTAGAGCACCCCGGCTACGGCATAAAAAGCTGGTTACAGGTATTCCATAAAATGGGCATAGCGGATGTCATTATTGTAGATGACCACGCCCCTATGATGGACTGGCTGAAGTTAACCAAAGATACCAGGTTAATCCAAATCTGGCATGCCGGGGCTGGATTCAAATCTTCCGGGTACAGCCGTTGGGGCCATATTTCCAGCCCGGCGCCGGTAGGCGCCCACCGGCAGTACACTTACGGCATTGCCGGAAGCCGCCGCATTGCTCACTTCTTTTCAGAGGTCTGGGGCATTAACACCGAACAGGTACTGCCAACCGGCATGCCGCGTATGGATGAATACCTAAACCCGGAGCACCGCAAGCAGAAAGAAACCGAACTGCGGCAGCAATATCCTATGATTAACGGCAAAAAGGTCATCCTGTTTGCACCCACCTATCGTGGACGAAATCATAAAGATGCACATTATCCATATGAGCTGATTGATTTTGACCGGTTATATGATTTCTGTGGAGACGAATACGTTGTTCTCTTCAAGATGCATCCCTGGGTTGCAGATCCGGTTCCTTTGAAGGAAGAACAGAAAGACCGTTTTCTGGATGTCGGCACTTACCCCAACATCAATGACCTGTTTTACATTACGGATCTTTTAATTACGGATTATTCTTCCAATATCTTTGAATACTCTTTGAATCTGAAGCCCATGCTGTTCTTTGCTTTTGACGAAGTACAATATGCCTTCTCCAGAGGGTTCCACAGGGACTACGAAAGCTCTGCACCGGGCAAGATTTGCCACACGTTCCCGGAATTAATGGAAGCGCTGGAAAACAAAGATTTTGAAGAAGAAAAGGTTAAAGAATATGTAGACGTCCACTTTGACCACACAGATGCCGGTGCATCTGACCGTGTCATTGACTGGCTGATTGTCGGTCCATTGCCGGAGGAATTCCAGCAGGCGTTGGACGCAAAAGCAGCAGAAAACAAACGTTTATTAGAAATGGATTTTAACTCCGTAGGAGGTTCTGTATGAATATAGCAATGATTTTTGCCGGTGGATCCGGCGTTCGTATGGGTGCCGGTATTCCAAAGCAGTTTTTGGAAATCAACGGAAAGCCTATTTTGGTGCATTCCGTGCAACAGTTTGAATACCACCACTTAATTGACAAAATTTATATTTCCACATTGGAAGACTACATTCCGTATGTACAATCGTTGGTAGAAGAGTATCATCTGTCCAAGGTTGCTGCTGTTATCCCGGGTGGTGCCACCGCACAGGACTCCATTTACAACTGTCTGATGAAAGGGGCAGAAGAAAATCCGGAAGACTCTGTTGTTCTGTTAAGTGACGGCGTTCGTCCGTTCATTTCCTATGATGTCATTACCCGCAACATTGAAACCTGTTTAGAAAAGGGCAACGCCATTACTACCACCCCTTGCTTTGAAACCATTCTGATTTCCAAAAATGGAAACCACGTAGATTCGGTTCCCTTCCGGAAGGAAACCTACTCCGGACAGGCACCGCAAACCTTCATTTTGAAGGACATTATTGCCGCGCATGACAAAATCCGTGCCACCCCAACCGGATATGAAAACATGGTAGACAACTGCACCATCTGTGTATCCCTTGGCATTCCGGTTCACATGGTAGAAGGCAACCGGGGCAATATTAAAGTTACCACACCGGAAGACGTTTATATTTTCCGTGCGCTGCTGCAGTATCAGGAAAATGAACAGGCCTTCGGGTTTGGAATTACCAACGGCAATAGAAATCGGCTGAATCGCTACAAGAAACAAGGAAAAGAATCATGAAAACAGATCCCATTTTAGAAGAAGATATTCTGCAGGCTGCAAAAACCATTTATCGGCCGGAGCTGAACGGTACCTGCTTCTTTATTACCGGCGCCACCGGTCTGATTGGCTCCCAGCTTTGCAAGACGCTGGTCAAATGCAATCAGTTATATGACGCCAATATTACGGTAGCTGCTTATCTTCGGAATCCGGCAAAAGCAGACAAAGTCTTTGAAGGATACCAGGACGGGCTGACCTATGTTGTTGGCAACTTAGATGCAGATGTATCCTATGACGGACCGGTTGACTACCTTGTCCACGGTGCCTCTGTTACCAGTTCCAAGGACTTCGTTAATAAACCGGTAGAAACCATTTTGACTGCCATAGACGGAACCGACCGCGTACTTCGCTTTGCTGCGGAAAAGCAGGTAAAAAAGATGGTTTATCTTTCTTCTCTGGAAGTTTACGGTACTCCGGATGGCAGTAAAGAGACCATTTCCGAAGATGATTACGGATACATTAATCCGCTTAGCGTACGCAGTAGTTATTCGGAAGGTAAGCGCATGGTAGAAAATCTTTGTGTTGCTTACGCCAGCCAGTTTAACGTACCGGTCTGCATTGCACGTCTGTCCCAAACCTTTGGGGCCGGCGTAGAATATCATGACGGCCGTGTTTTTGCAGAATTTTCCCGTTGCGCCATTGAAGGCAAGGACATTGTTCTGCACACGGATGGTTCCACCATACGCACCTATTGTTATACCGCAGATGCGGTTACTGCCCTGTTGAAGTTGTTGCAGGACGGGGCCAGTGGAGAAGCCTACAACGTAACCAATCCGGATACTGCCTGCTCCATTCGTGAAATGGCGGAATTGGTTGCCGGGCTAAATCCGGAAAAGCCCATTTCCGTCCGCATTGAAATTCCGGAAGACCTTGCTTCTTTCGGATACAATCCACAGATGGTCATCCGTCTGAATGCAGATAAGTTAATTTCCCTTGGCTGGGCACCTGCCACCGACCTTTCCACCATGTTCCGCAGGACCATTGAAAGCATGAAAAAGGAGCAGACGGTATGAATGCTGTTGCAAAACGGGACTATCGTTTTGATAATGCAAAATTCCTTCTGATTTTCCTGGTAGTCCTTGGCCATGTAGCCGACAATTACTGTGACTTTTATGCGGGCGTTCGCTGTTTATTTCTTTATATTTACACCTTCCATATGCCGGCTTTCCTGTTTATCTCCGGGTTGTTTTCCAAGCACCTGGTTAAACAGGAAAAGTTGAATTGGAAACGCCTGATTCCGTATCCGGTCCTTTGCATCTTCCTGAATTTCTTCCGCAATTTCAGCCTGTATCTGTTTGACCATGGGAAGAATTTTCATTTAATGAAGCAGGACGGTGTCAGTTGGTTTTTGTGGGTCCTGTTTGTCTTTTATATTTTGACCTGGCTCATCAAAGATTTTCCGAAAAAGAATGTTCTTCTGCTTTCCGTTGCCATTGCCCTTTTGGCCGGATATGACAGTAATATCGGCAGTAACTTTGCACTTTCCCGCATAGCTGTCTTTTATCCGTTCTTTTATCTTGGCTACTCCACAAAATTGGAACACATCAGCAAGATTTTGGACAATAAAGCGTTGAAAATTATCTCTCCGTTTTGGCTGGTGGCTTACGGAGTAGCAATTTTCTTAACCATAGGCCATGGTGTTTATTGGTTACGCAAATTCTTTACCGGGCAAAACAGTTACAAGGTTCTTTTCGGAGATCATTACGTCAGCAGCTTACGGCTGTTTATGGAAGCACCCGCTTACCGCCTTGCCACCCTGGTCATCACCTTCGTTACCTTGTTTGCATTCTTAGCTTTGGTACCAAAGCATAAAATCTTTGCACTGACCACAGCTGGTTCCAGAACCCTGGCGGTTTACTTCTGGCATTTGCCAATTGCCACAGTACTTATGAATGTCGGCGTCTTCCATCGCTTTGCCATCAGTTCCCTGAAAAACTGCTGCATTTTTATGTTTGCCGTTGCCCTGGGCTTAACGTTACTCTTCTCTCTTCCCTGCTTTACCATTCCCCTGGAATGGATTACCAAACCAGGAAAGAGAAAAGCAGAAAAGCAAAACAAACGGGAAGGCAAAAAGCTGGTTTCCCAATTGGAATCCCAGCAGCAGGAAATCCGGACCCGGGAACGGTTACATGAGCCGGAGCCCATTGTTGGTACTACGGTACACGCTGCCACATTTAATCCAAATGCCGATATTACAGTAGACCAAATTGTTACAACAGACATTATTTTGGGTCTGAAGTCCAGTGGTAAGCCGGAAAATATTGCGTTTGGCAATACACTGCTTGCCAAACGGCTTCACATAGACCGTTTGCAGGAAGAAGACCCGGTAGCAGCACAACACGCCACTGATATTCTGAAATCCGGGATTTCCCGTTCCATGCAACGCTTCCAAGCGTTTCAGGAACAGACCCAAGAACAGAATCAGGCCCGGCAGGCGCAGCAACAGCAAACCGCTACTGCACCGTGGCCCGCGCCAGAACAGCAACCAGCTACCTCGCCCGAACACATTTCTTCCCATACCTCCCTGGACGATTTACGCCGCTTGCTGGATCTGAACTTTTAAACAAATAAGACATGGCCCCTGCACGACTTATGCTGTCATGCAGGGGCCTTTTTCTGTCAACAGGGAACTTTCATCCCGCTGACTTTGACTCAGCAATAGGTTTCCATGGAATCCGTCAGGAAAGCAACCTCTTCCAACTGATCACAGGTTACATAACCCGCCGGCGCCTTAATTAAAGACGGCAAACGGTTTACTACAGTAGCACAGGTGTGTTCTACAGTAGCCGGTTTTACAACGTGATATTCCACATTTGGTTCACCCGTCAGCCACCAGTCACACTGGTCTCCATCGTCCGGGCCATATACCTTACCGATGGTTTCCTCTTCCACCGTAATACCTTCTTCCGTTTCAATGGTAACTACAGCAGACATTCCGATGCACCGACCGGCCTTTATTGTGGAGCCAAGGGTTTCACTGAACACATCATGATCCACAATATACGGAAC
Organism: Bacteroidaceae bacterium; assembly: GCA_963600825.1. Classification (GTDB taxonomy): domain Bacteria; phylum Bacillota; class Clostridia; order Oscillospirales; family Acutalibacteraceae; genus RUG420. The sequence goes on from CAVCCW010000023.1 coordinate 20,390, forward strand.
ATGTTTCTGGTCAATGGTCTTAATGGTTAATCCCAGTTTGTTGCAAATGGCTTCGCTGGCATTCCATGCATAAGACGGTTCAAAGGCATCCGGGTGTGCAATCTGCGTTTCAAACTCTTCTGCCGTCAGGTCACAGCCGTGCGCTTTTGCCAGGGCCAGACCATATTCATCTACATTGTAGCTGTAAGCGCCTTTAATCTTTTTCAGACTGTCACAGCCGGCCGCAGCCAGAGCTACCATATTAATCCAGAAAATATCCTGCATGCCGGAGCCGGTAATGGTGCAGTTATTTGCCTTCGCAATGGCATCCAGCTCCTCTACCTGTGCTTTGGCTGTGGTGCAGGGGTAAATTGCTTCCTCGCATGTGGTAATGACATTAATGCCACGGGATACACACTGTTTGGCGTGCTCATAGATATCATTGATGAAACTGAACAGCGTTACAATGGCAACATCCGCTTTGCTTTCATCCAGGACCTGCTCGGCCTTGTCGGAAATACGAACTCCGGTCTGATACCCCAGTTCCGCAAAGTCACCAATGTCCATGCCAACTACATCCGGATTCACATCAATTGCGCCAACTACCTCTGCTCCGTGATTATACAGGTAACGAATGATATACTTTGCCATCTTTCCGCAACCATACTGTACTACTCTGACTTTTCTGTCCATAATGACACCTCCGAAACTAAAGTCTGTTTTGTTTTTTGCAACGCTTTTGCCTTGCAAGATTACTATACTCTAGGAAGGTGCCCCTTCGTCAAGAAGTTTGTTAAAGTTTTATCAAATGTGAAAATAAGAAAAAATTCTCCCTTTCGGCGAGTCAGTTCCACACTGGCAAACCAAAAGGGAGTTTTCTTATCAGAGTATTTATTTTTTTGCAGAAGTTTTGTCTTTCAACAGTCCCGTAATTTTAATCTTCTGAAGCAGATCAAACGGTATGCTGAACGGCTTCAGAGAAAGGACACAGGTAACCGCTGCCACTACAAAGAACAGGGCAATCAGTCCAAGCCAGGAGTTGCCGAAGGCTTGGTACCAACCGTACACTTCAAAGCAACGGTAGAAAATTCGGTGGAACAGATATACCGCCAGGGTTCTGGACCCCCACTTGGAGAAGAAGGTTTTGCACCGCGGCACTACTGCCAGGAACGAGGGAATCATGATAAATACCACCAGGTAAAATGCCAGACGATACAGCCACCACAGTCCGGTCGGTCCTTTCAAATCACAGTTGCTGTATGGTCTATTGCACGGAAGTAAATTCCCCGGAATATTCCGGTACAGGAAAAACTCTGCAACAAAAATGATGATAAGTACAGCTCCTGCCCCAAGCTTTACTTTGGTCTGATTCAGCTTGTCCAATCGGCTCTTATCTGTGTAGTAACCTGCCATGAAAAATGGCAGGTGCACCAGTACACGGGAAAAACTTAAGTAGTCATTTACCTTTGGATCATATCCAACTACCAGCGAAAGCAGAATAGCCCCGCCAATCATATACTGCGGTTTTACCTGATCCAGCATCGGCAATAACAAATACCAGATGATCAGGCACTGCAGATACCACAGGGAACCTTCCGCCTTGAAAATGCTGATGGTTTCCGATGCAGGATCTCCGGACCACCAATACTTTTCACAAATGGTAAACAAGAACTGGGCAAAAAGGTAGATCATGAAATAGGTTGCCGGCTTCTGCAGGGTATACCCTTTCTTTACAAACCGTTTGGCCAGATAACCAGAAATGAAAATGAATGTGGCCATATGGAAGGTGTTCAGATAATTCCAAACAGCCGTGGAAATGTAGCTGACGTAAGTTACATCCGCGTATTTCAGCGTACCAAATAAGTGCGCCATAACCACGAAGAAAATCAGGATGAACTTGGCGTTGTCCAGGTAATACTCCCGTCCATGCTCATCTGTCAGCAAAGACTTGTTGTAGATGAGATTTTTCATACGGTCTCCTTAGAAATTCTTGGGATCCTCCAGGAAGGCACAAACTTCATGATAGATCCGTTCACAGTTGTTAAAGTCATTGAAGTAGAAGAAATCATCTGCCCGCTTAACATATTCTTCTGGCATTTTGCAGCCGTTTTCCATGTAGGTGCAAAGCGTAGAAACCACGCTGTCATGATTCTTGCAAATAGGACCAAAACCCATAGTGTCATAAATCAGACCGCCTTCTTCATAGTGCGGCGGAAGGCTGTCCGGATGGTAATAAACAATCGGCTTTCTTTGATACGCAAAGTCAAACTGCACGCCGGAATAATCCGTTACCATCAGGGAAGATTCAGTCAAAATCTTTTCGTAGCTCATGTCCCCGGTGGCCTGTACAATTTCTACGGCATCGTTCCTGTCAAAGTCTTCTGCCTGAGAGCTCATGGCAGGATGCAACAGATAAATCAGCTTGTATCCGGTGCGTTTAGCACAATCAATCAGAGTTTGGTCATTAATCAAAGAATTGTAAATCCGGAAGTATTCACTGTTCTTAAAGGTGTCATTATGAGTCTTTTTCACAAAGGCAATACTCTGGTTGACAATGTTTCTGCGCCAGGTTGGTGTAATCAGAATCTGCTTTTGGTCATTGCTCTTCAAGCCATCATAACGAGCCAGGCCGGTCAACTTTAATTCTTTTCCGAAATATCCATAGATTGGTTTTTCCACATTGGCTTTTTCATATTTTGATGCCAATGTATACAATCTGGTGTTATCAAAAACACGGTTCTGATACTGCGCAATCTTTTGAATGGTCAACCCATGCTGAATGCAAACAATAATGCCATGGAACAGGTCACGAACAAAGATATTGGTTTTGGGGGTAAATCCAATATAATTTGGAACGGTAGCATGGGAAGCCAGAATGACTTCACTGTACAGGGCCAGCAATTTCAGCTTCATGCAGTCCTGCGTCAGGACATACTTGCCGTGCTGCTGTTTCAGGCGTTCATAATCTGCCGCATCTTTATTTAAGACGTAGTAGATTTCAATACCGTCATCCTGCTTGCGGCAGTACTGGAACATATACTCCCCGTCGTCTCCTGCTTTATACAGCTTGTCAAAGGTAATCCAAATCCGTTTCTTATGATACGTTGGATAAACCAGCCAGTAAAGCAACCGCAAAAACAGGTACTTAACAATCAGTCTTCGGGGTACCGGGGTTTTGGCCATTCGGTAGGCAAAAAACTTTGCTTCCAAAAAAAAACGCTGCCCCGGTTTTTTTCTCCTTACAGTCAGGCCGTGATGCTGAACAGCCAGATATTTGTCGTCTCCAAGCATACAGTAAGACGCATTGCTGTTCAGTAACTTAGAGGCCATCTTTGGGAACTGCAGATTCAGTTCATATTCCTGACCATCCAGGCGCACACCAAAAACAAGACGCTTATCCAGCAAATCTTCTGCCGGAATGGAGGCATGGAAGGTCTTTCTTCTGTCAATGGTAAGGCCAAAATATTTCACCAAAGAATATACTTCTGTTGGCTGCGGCTCATAGTATTTGTCGTCCCCTACTTTCAGGAACAGCTCATAATTTGAGGTTTCCAGCAAATAGGTAACCACTTCATAGTCCATTTCAATTTTGCCGTCAATGTAATCCAGCACCATAATGCGAACACTCTGGTTTTGAATTTTACCCATGGTACAAAGATCCAAAGCATCTGCACGACCATCTACATGCCGCAATGCATTGGCATCATAGGTATGATAAATGTCATTGTTCAGAACCAGCTGGTTTTCAAAAGCACCTTCCGGAATAACACTGGCATTACACGGTTCCATACCCAGATGCTTACATTTGCCCTTGTAGAAAAGCATTTTCAGCTGTCTTGCCATGGTATAGTTGCACGGGATATCCTGGAAAATAACGTTGTCATTAACGTAGCTCAGGAATTCACAGGTGGCATCATAGAACTCTTCGGCCTCTTCCTTGGAAAGAGCCTCCCGGTCCCGGTCAAAGAAGTTGCAATTGTATTTGGCCCATACTAAGTACAGGGTGGCAATCTGTAAATACAGTGGTGCGGTTCCGTTCGCCTCTTTCAGGCGACGCAGGAACGGCGTATAAAAGTTCTTGACCGCCGGTGTGTACCAGTCCTTATCTCTTGCAAAGTCACAAGAGGATGCGCTGTTTTCCAGCAAAACAGAATAGGTATATATCTTGCTCTGCAGGGAATAAACAACATAATGATTGGCTAACACATTCAGCAGATAAGCATGCACTGCGGTAGAACCCAGATCCGGTTCAAAGCTGACGCTTTTAGCTAAAGCAGCCTCAATAAAATAGGTCTGTAAGATCAGGTTCGTCTGTGCCGGTTCAAAACGGATGTTGCTGAACCCGTGCTGCTTAGCCTGCATCTTATAGTTTACTTTGCTGCCGGCGTTATTCACGTTGTTGATGCCTTTTGCACGAAGGGCAACCAGCCGCGCCGGTGCGCCGGTAAGATCCTTTTTCCGCATGGCGCGCAAAGCGGCGTCCAGTGCGCCCCGGGACAACACGGAGGAGCCCAGGGTAAAGTGGATTACGTCTCCGGTAGCTTTGTCCAGACCCGTTTGGTACGCCTGGCCTACCGAAGCTCCTTCCATAGAAATGATTTCCGCTGCAGAAGCTTCTTTCACCGCGGCGGCTGATTCCGCCGTGCAAAACGGGTCAACAATCAGGAGCTGCGTGGAAGCAAAACAATGGTTTTGCTTCAGCGCTGCAATAGCCTGTGCGGTGTCTTCGCAATGGTCCATATACATAATAATTGATAATTTCATAATACAAGCCTTCTCCAAAAAGCAGATTATTTCCAGCACATTATACTCCAACAAAAAACGCCGTGCAATTGACTTTATTCGCCCTGTTTGATACAATTTGTAGGCTATCCGGAGACGTATCGAAGTGGTCATAACGGGGCGCACTCGAAATGCGTTAGCCCTTCACCGGGCTCGTGGGTTCGAATCCCACCGTCTCCGCCA
>CAVCCW010000024.1:0-24145 GCA_963600825.1 Bacteroidaceae bacterium
CACACGAACTCTGCTTTATTGTGGCAAATGAAGTTGTAGCCCAACATTTGCCACACGAGCTCTGCTTTATTGTGACAAACTTGGTACTGACGCACTGGTTTGCCACACGAATTCCACTTTAGGACGGCAAACCAGGTACTACTCGTGTGGCAAGCTTAACATTTTCGTCCAAAACGGTAGCTTAAGATTCGGCAAGGGCTCTGCGTTTCTTCAGGTCTGCTTCTACCTGTGCCCGCTTTTCTGGTGTGTAACGGATGAAGAAGAGCGGAATCATGTACAGAACACTGGCAATGGCCGGCGTCAGGACAACCAGCGGCCAAATCCAGGCATCAAAGGCGGCCGTCTGGGTACCGACAAAGACTTCGGCGGAATCCGGGACCGCTTTATAATGCAGCAGGTGTAAAGCAAGGGTGGCCAGACCGGCCGTGATGCCGCTGGATATTTTGGTGAAAGCGGTTTGCATGGAGAAGGAAATACCTTCGGTGCGTTTGCCGGTTTCCCATTCCATGTAATCAATACTGTCACAGAAAATGGACGTCTGGGCAATGGACGAGGCGCCGGCCGGAATCCCGCCGATGCCGATCAGAATCATGGAAATCCAGAGAGCGTTGCCTTCGTATCCAACAAAGTAAGCTGCCACGCGGAAGACAATGTTGAAGATTTGGATTAGGAAGAGAACATTGACGTACCCCTTCAGCCATTTCTTCATCTTGTCTGCCAGAACCATGCCAATGAAGCCAAGCCCGCCGGTAATTAAGAAGTAGAGAGTGGTCAGACCAAGGGCACCAATGTAAGACAGGAGACCGGAGGTTCCAAGGAAGTCTGCCGGAATCTTGTATTTAAACAGATACGTAACCAAGTTGACACCAAAGCCAAAGGCACCAAGCAGGTTGGCAAGGGTGACCAAAAGCAGCATTTTGTTTTTGAACAGCAGGGAAAAGCTTTCCCACATAGAGGCTTGCTGTTCTTCCTGTACCACGCGAATACGCTCCTGAGCGGCAGAGGCACGTACGCTAAGGAGCGCACCGCCAAGACCGAAGATAACAGCAAAGACGAAAACCATCAGCCGCATGGAAACACCGGAGGCGTTTACGACAATTTCCAGAACCATGGGAAGTCCTACACTGAAAACGGAATAAACAATGCCACCAATGGTTCTGGCTCCCCACACAAAGCGGTCCCGCTCTTCTGAATTAGGAGAAACAGATGCCGTAATGCCCCAAATGGAAACATCCTGTAACGTGTAAGTCAGGTCCCAACAGATATAAATAATAACAAAGTAGCTGATGCGTAACCAAAGAAGGCTTTCTTCTGTAGAAAATACCAGGAACAACAACACCGTAAAAATTCCCACCGGAAGTGGTGTGTATCTTAGAAACGGACGAAGTTTTTCACCGGTTTTAAAGCGGTGCTTGTCCACATAGGACCCGACAAGGGGATCATTTACGCCGTCCCAGATTTTCATCAGGATCAGGAGTACGGAAACGACAATTGCGGGGAACAGAGCAATGTCTGTCATGAAGTAGGTAAAAAAAGAGCCTCCAATTAAGGAATAAACCAGATTTTGTCCGCATAAGCCGACATAGTAATTGCGCTTTTCTTTTTTGCCGATATAGTTCATAGCACGTTTCTCCTTTATAAAATGCAACAAGGAAAGTATAGCATGAGTCAGGACTCAGACTAAACGGCAAAAGTACCTAAAAAGCGAACGAGAAATTCGGTGTACCAACCAGTAAGATAAAAAGAATGGGCAGCTCCGCAAGGGGAACTGCCCATTCTTTGTGTTAGCTTTCCATAAGAGATACTGTGCGGCGTGGCACAGAGAGCCTTTAAGAATTAATTTCTTCCATCATAGCCAAATCCAGGTCGGCAATAATCCGGTGACCTTCTGCAGTTGGATGCGGGTTGAAGCCGCTGTCATCCAGCGTCAGGTTTTCATAAAGCGGAAGAGTAGATTTGGTGTTGATCAGCGGAATGTCCTTTTCTGCAACATAGTAATAGTTGGAATACATGGAAGTGAAGGATTCCTTGTAAGCATTCATGAAGTCAAAGTATGGCTGAATGACGTGCTCAATGGAATCGTCACTCGGCAGGATGCTCCAGCCTTCGCAGGGGTTGTACATGCCGTTGGCAATGACGGTAACATCCGGATTTAATTCATATATGCGAGCCAGGATTGCACTGTAGTTTACAGTGTAGTCAAACAGGAACTTTAACACTGCCTTGTCCCACTCCATCCAGTAGCGAACCCAGTTCTGTGGCTTGGTCAGCCAGGCGTGCAGGTAGGAAAGGACGTTGTTTACTACGGTCATGGTTGCACCGTGTTCTGCAACATATTCCTTCAGGCTGAATTCGTCAGTGTCAAAGCGGCCTTCCGCTGCCTGGGAGTAAATGGTAGCAATGGTCGGAAGCCAAATATCATCAAAGCCGATGTCCAGGATAATCAGGTCGGCATCTTTGACAGCCTTAATATAATCCGGACGAAGTTCCTTAATTTTATCAACGGTAATTTCGCCATCGGAAAGGGTGGACATGGTGCCGTTCTTCAGCAGATAGTCGCCGGTATAATCCGGATCCAGGAGCATTCTCAGTTCGGTGGAACGGATGCCGGAAACACCGTAGGAGTACAGCTTTTCAGCGCCACAGTCATCTGCTACCAAAGCAGGATAAGACTGTTCAATCCGGGTTTCCCAAACAACCAGGCGATCATACTGTTCATAGTCTTCCAGTCCGTAGCCGGAACTGGCTGAATCGCCGAGGCAGGTAACGGTTTTATATTTGCCATAGTAACTTGGCTTAGAGGATTTCTTGCTTGCAGCGTTGGCGGTTACGGCCAGCAGGGTGGAGCCCATGACAACCAGGGCAAGCAAAACAGAAAGAATTCTTTTCATTGGAAACTCCTTTCGTTAAACGGATTCGTTCAACTTGTCCATCATCATTTGGATGGAGGCGGTTACGTATTTGTTGCTCTGCAGGAACATTAGCGGCAGGGCAATCCAGGTGATTGGAATCAGGACGATTGTTGCAACGGCAATTACGCCACCGACTAAGAACAGAAGTGCGGTGTTAGAAACGTTGTTGATGGTAACCGTGGTTGCGTAAATGGCAACGTTGCCAAGATCCGTGGTTCCCTTGTATACCGTGCCGATTACCGGCAGTTCAGAAATAGTCTGGCTTGCGGTATAAGAGGCTTCCACGCCGTCTTCAATGTAACCGGCGAAGGAATTAACTAAGTTTCTGGCAAAGGACTTGGTGAAAGCAGAAGCAAAGTTAGCCGGAACCACAAAGGTCAGGTCCTTCAGGGTATCCTTATATTCTGCTTTTTCAGAGTTACCTTCTTTGGTGGCATATTCCACAATGGTAGGAATGTAAAGAAGCGGGTTGGTATCATAAAAAATCAGGTTGGAGTTGTTCAGGTTGCTGTCTCTGTCAGCGGCATAGTCGGTAATGCGTTCGGTAACTTCGGCAATGCGGTCCGTGGTGACATCGGTATAAACGGTGTCAGAATTATTGACGCTTTCTTCTGTTACTTTCTTTTTGCTTTTAGCAGAGGTGCTATAGGTGCCGTCGGTGCTGATGACTTCTTCCACTTCGGCTGCGTTGGCCAGGGTCATGGCAAAGCAACAAACCAGCATGACAATGGCAAGTGCGGTGGCTAAAATCCGCTTCATTGTTTTCATAATGTTCGTCCTCGTTTTTCTAGTCTCTTAAAATACTCTTAAAACAGTCTTAAAGTAATCTTAATGTTGAATTATTATATGTGATAAGAGTTGTTCGGACAATGGTGTTGGTTTATGAACATTTCGTGAATGGAAATGGGTATTTTGTGCACTTTGTTAACGGTTATTTAATAAAAAGGAACGACCCTCCAGCGGAAAGTCGTTCCTTTGTTGTTTTCTGATAAGAACTTCGTCAATTCTTATCCGTCTTGTTGATTTGTTTTTGGACGCCTTGTGGCAGATGCCCAAAGAAAATTAAACCGTACTTTTTTCCTTCAGTAAACGCTGCTTCAGATTCATGCGGTCAAAGACCATGGACAGGACAATGAACAGGACTGCGGAGCCAACGGCCTGGATGACGTTGCCGGGAATGTCGGCTACGGCATAGGTCTTGTCAATGATGCAGTCTGCCAGGAAATATCCACCAACGGTGATGAGAGCGGCGGGCAGGGTCATGAGTCCGGTCCAAAGGGTTAAGATCTTGTCACTCTTCTTAGTAAAGAAGAGGAACGGAACGGCCACGGCCGCCTTAATCAGAACCGTTGCCGGTGCGTACATGACATAACCGCCGATTACGTCGGCCAGGCCCTCTCCAATGGCTCCGGCAAGCATTGCCCACGGTCCGCCAATAATGCAGGCCAGAAGGTAAATCAGGGTGTCTCCAAGATGGACGTATCCGGAGGCAACCGGAACTTTTACAAAGTAAGTGAAAAGGAAAATGAGGGCGGCAAAGGAGGCCGTAAGCGTAATTTGCTTCGTTTTGTCTTTCATGGTCATTCTTCTCTCTGGGAATTTATTTGTCGGAAGCGTCTTCGCCATCTGGCAGTTCGGAGAACCATTTTACCATATCTTCATAGTATTTGGTATAAACAGCGGTGTCTTCACCGATGCCTGCCCATGACATGTGGTCCTTGCGTTCTACCGGCATGTTGTACCAGATACCCGGCTTTACGTCCATACCCGGATTGTAATCGGTCTGCGGAGCATTCAGCGGAGCACTCTGACCGATGACGTTAACAATACCGTCATTCGGTTTCCAACTCTTGTCCACACCGTACTTTTTCAGGCCCGGGCGGGCGGTGGCAATAGCGGTAATCGGGCAAAGAATCTTACAGAGTAGTTCGCCGTCATGATCCAGATAAGTGGCGCCGAACGGTGCCGGGTTGGAACGGCAGGCACGGCGTGCAAAATAGTAAATGGAAGGATCTACCTTTTCGGTTTCGTTAATGTCACACTGGGTTTCTACCTGCAGTTCGCGGGCGATGCAGTCAAAGTCATTCCAGGCAAAATTATGTACTTCCTGACGCTTGGAGAACGGATTGGTCAGCTTGAAGCCTTTTACAGTAGATGGCTCCGGCATAATGCCAAAGTGGTCTGTGTGGAAGTCCCACCACTGGTTGGCCTTGGTTCTGCTGAACAGTACGTTGAAGAACAGCAGGAAGTTGCAGATGGCAACCATGCCAAGCTTGCCGTCCTTGGAAGCATAGGTGGTGCCGTTGTTTACACCGGACAGGGTGGTAACGGTGTGCAGCTTCTGCGGCTTGTTTGCCTTGAACAGGCCGGACAGCTCTTCTTCCGGTGTGCCGTCAATTTCTTCCTGGCAACCATGGGCAATCAGTTCGGCAAACTGCTTTACGGTTGGGCCACCAAAGCTGTGTCCGACAATGTTGATTTTTTTATGATTTCCCGGCATGCCCCAGTCTTCAATGGCGCCCTTTTCATAGGTGCGTCCGTAACGGGCGTGGTGGTATTTTTCGGCGTGAACTTTACCATAGTCTACGGTGCCGCCCATCAGGAAAGCCCAAAGTTCACAGCAACGGTCCCAGGCGCTTAAAACCGGACCAACAGAGGGGTTATAAACTTCGTAACCCTTGCCGGTCAGGAAGTGGGTCAGTTCTTTGTCTTTGGAAGCACCCCAGTAAGGAAGCTTTGCATAAAGCTTTTCTCCGGAGCCCCATCCGAACAGACCGTGGATGAAAATAGTAGGATATTTGTTGGCCATAATGTTCTCCTTTTGCGGGTGAGTTAGCCCGCACTTTTGATATAAGATACCCTTCATTATAGGCAGTGTTTTGGAAAAAACAAGGCATTTTCGGGACGATTGTACAACCCCGGAAAATTGCAAACTTTAAGGCGCCCAAAAGCGGAAAAGGACAAGAAAAGCGGGGCCTTTCGGCCCCGCTTTTTACACGTTTGTGAAGTTTTTTATTCTTCTGTTGCCGGAATTGCTTCTGCTTCCGTGGCAGAGGCAGATTCCTGTTCGCCGGCACGCTTTTCGGTAATGAAGTCGTGGATGGCGTTGCTTAACTCGCCATAAATCTTGAAATGTTTACGGAAGACAATCATGGAGGCAAGCATAAGAATTGGCGGAATAGCAAAGGCAATGATGCCGATGCCGACTTTGGTGCCGGCAGTGATGCTGCCACTGGTAATCTGCTGGTTGTAGTTCATCAGGCCAAGGCCGCCAAACAGAACCAAAGTTTGGATGGTATAAGCCATTTTTTGCAGGAAGCCCTTCATGGAGAAGGTAATGCTTTCATTTCGGGTACCATTTTTATATTCGCCGTAGTCAACAATGTCGGCAAGGAAGATGGTCTGTGCCACGAACATGGAAGCAATTCCGGTAGAAGCCAGAATGTAGCAGATATCCATGACAATGGTCAGTTTCAGGATTGGTCCAAACAGGAACATGAGTACGTAGCCGACAATGGCAGAGCCCAGGGAAATGGTATAAATGGCTCGCTTAGAAAACCATTTAGACAGGAACGGGATAACAAACAGACCCAAAACGGAACCGATGGTGCCGATGGTCTGGAACAAAGACTGTCCTTTTGGCTGGCCCAGAACGTCTGTGAAGTAATAAACGGCAGTGGAACTGGTCAGATACCAACCGGCGTTGGACAACATGGCAAAAACAATGAAGGTAATCAATTGGTCATTGTTCTTCAAAACCCGGAAGATTTGCTTCAGACTGAACTTCTTCTTTTCTTCATAAACCACGTTGGTTTCCTTGGTGGAAAGAACGCAGGTTAAAGAGAAGAAGACCAGCAGGATGCCGCAGATGATAGCCCATCTGGAAAATCCGGTGGCGCTGTATCCTTTTTCTGTGGTAACGCCGGAGGAAAGTAACGGCAGAACAATCGGAGTGGCAATGGTAATGATGGCCTGGCCTAAACCGGAGAATGTCCTGGCAATGGTGGCAACCAGATTCCGGTCTTTTTCTTCGCTGGTGAAAGAGGGAACCATGGACCAGTAAGGAATGTCGGCCATGGTGTTGGTCATGCCCCACAGAATGTACATAACACCAATATAAATGTAAAGAGGCAATCCGCTCATACCGAACGAAGTAAATAACAAAGCCAAAACAATAGCATTGCAGCAGGCACCGATTAAAATCCAAGGACGGTATTTGCCGAATTTGGTACGGGTATTGTCTACAATGGTGCCCATCATCGGGTCATTAATACCATCCCAAATACGGGCAATGGGAGTCAGGATTAGCAGGAAGGCTTCCTTTAAGCCCAATACACTGGATAGGTAGTAAGACAGGAATGAATAAAACATACCGTAACTTAAATCCAGTCCAACGGCACCGATGCCGTAACATAACATAGTTCGGAGGGAAAGCTTTCCCCCTTCTTTTTTGCTCATGTAGCTTCTCCTTTAATACAGAATGCCCAAATTGTAACATAGGAGAAGAGAAGAAAACAATGACACTTTGCGCGGAGTGTCCACGCTTTTCCTTGCACCTGTTCGTCCTTTCTCATACAATAAGAACAGAAAGCTTCGGAAAATGCCGAAAGGCAATTTTAAGAAAAGGGAGAAAAGCTATGGCCAAAAAGAAAGGGAAGCCGGAAACCAAACCGGAGAATAAACTGGAACAGAAAAAGGGAAGAGGACGAAAAGTGCTTTCTGTTCTGCTGATTGTGCTTGCTGCTTTACTGTGTGTGCTTGTTGTGGTTTACAACCTGTTTAGCCGCACCCATGAAGAGGGAGAAGTTTACAGCGAAGAAACCCAATATGTCTTTACCCCGAATGAAACGGAACAGAAATACCTGCTGTTCTTAGATGACTTTACAGAAGATGAAATTAATACAGACGTCTGGAACATTCAGGATGGGGTACGTCGCGGTGGCTACTGGTCCGCAGACGAAGCCTTTACCAAAAATGGCTGTCTGGTGCTTCGGACAGAGGAAAAAGATGGGAAATATTACATGGGCACCGTAGATACCCAGGGTAAGATGGAAACCGGTTACGGGTATTACGAAGCCCGCCTGTACCAGCCCAAGGCCAGTGGCATCTGGACTGCCTTCTGGCTGATGAGCCCGGTTATGGATGAAAAAGGTACAGCTGATGTAACGGTAGGCGGTTCGGAAATTGATATTATTGAAGCGCCGTACTACAACTCGGATTTGGTGCCGAATGACAGTTACCAGTGCGCCGTGCATGTCGGCGACTATGATCGGAGCGGGCCAAACTTTATTTGTAAGGAAAAAACTATCAGCCCGATGACCAATAAATCGCGCGCAGATATTTCCATTTATGACGGATGGCACACCTTCGGCCTGGAGTGGACGGAAGATTATTACCGTTTCTACTATGACCGCCAACTGGTATACGAAGTAACAGAGAAGGAATACATTTCTCCGCTGACCGCTTATTGGATCCTGTCCATTGAATTAAATGGATCTGACGGCGTTCCCGGCGATCCGGCTTTTGTCCTTGCCAAATCGGTCTTCAAGAACCCGGAGGGAACCTTCCCAACGGACTTTCTGGTTGACTACGTGGCCATGTATTCACAGCGCCCATTTTAAACAAAAATAGAGGGACCTTTTTGCTTGACAAGAAGGTCCCTTTGTCTACAATTGAATCATTATCTTTTGCACCAAAGTGAGAGGTTGAAAATGAAAGAAAAGCCAAACCGGATTGACGGGGAAGACGCATTAACGGATTCATTGGAAGAGTTGTTGGATGACCCGGTGGGAGAACCGCTGGATAAGCAACCGTCGGACACTCATTTTTATCTTACCTGTGAAAAAAACTGGGTTTATTACACTCTAATTTGTATTGCCGGATTCTTCGGCGCCTATACCTATCTGCTGAAGGGCGGTGTCTTTTGCAATGCGCAAACCGGCAATATTATTTTGCTGGGAATGGCACTGGGGCACGGGGATTGGAGTTTAGCACGCCATTATGTGCTGCCCATTTTCGCCTATCTTTTGGGAACCCTGATTTCGGAATTGCTTCCGGATCCGGTAAAACACAATATCCCGATTCGCTGGGATACCTTACTGATTGCCATAGAAATGGCTGTGGTTTTGTTTATTGGAGTGCTGCCGGATTCCGCACCAATCGAAATTGCGCAAATTGCCATTAACTTTATTGCGTCCATGCAATACAACACATTCCGACAAGCGGAAGGAACTCCCATGGCAACCACTTTTGCCACCAACCATGTACGGCAGATTGGCATTGGTCTTGCCAATGAAATCCGACAGCTTCATTCGGAGGACAAGTCTCATCGGGAAAGACTGAAGAAGCATTTTTTGATGTTGGTATTCTTCCTTGGAGGAGTTGTAGTAGGAACCGTTTTCTGCCGACTGATTTCGGGAAGAGCCATTTTGATGACTTTGATTCCGTTTGCAGTTTTGCTTGGAACCTTGGTTTATGCAGACGTGGCAGATAACAGGGAAAGTCTGGAGCAGAAGCCATCCGGACATTAAGGTAGAAGGGGCGCTAGTCTATGAATTTATTTGATATCATAGGGCCGGTTATGGTCGGCCCGTCTTCCTCCCATACGGCAGGTGCCGTAAAAATCGGGTACGTTGCCCGGAAACTGATGGCAGAGCCGGTCCGTAAAGCAGAAATTCTGCTTTACGGTTCTTTCCTGGCAACCGGTAAAGGACATGGCACGGACTGCGCCATTGTAGCCGGATTACTGGGGATGAAGCCGGATGACATTCGTATTCCGAAAAGTATGGAATACGCTAAGGAAGCCGGCATGGAAGTGCAGTTCGGAAAGGCACGTCTGAAGAACGGCCATCCGAATTCCGCCGTTCTGAACCTGGTTGGTGTCAGCGGAAAAAAACTTTCCGTAGTTGGGGAATCTTTGGGAGGCTCTCTGATTAACATTGCCAGTGTAGATGGACGACAGGCTAACTTCTCAGGGGAACACCCAACGCTAATTGTGCACAACAAGGATATCCCCGGCCGTGTCACCTACATTACCGGCGTGCTTTCCGACCTGTCTATTAATATTGCCACTATGCAGCTGTATCGTACCGGTCGTGGTGGCAACGCCGTTATGATTATTGAGTGTGACGAAGAAATTCCGAAAGAAACACTGGATTTGTTAAAGCAGGAAAAAGGCGTAGAACGCCTAACCTATTACAGTGCCAAGGAGGATTTCTAAATGAGTTACGCTAAATTATCGGATATCCTCCGCCTTTCCGAAAAGGAACAGAAGGAATTTTGGGAAGTAGTTTGCGGAGAAGACGTAAAGGAGCGGGATGTTACAAAGGAAGAATCCTTTGAAACCATGCGCTCTATGTATTTGGCCATGCGGAATGCCGACACACTGTATGATGCCAACGCCCGTTCGGTCAGCCAACTGTCCGGCGGGGACGGCGCCAAATTGGAAGCGTTTCGCAAAAGTGGAAACACCCTGGTCGGCCCATTTCTTGCCAAAGTAATGGAAAAGGCAGTAAAGATGGCCGAGTCCAACGCCTGCATGAAACGCATTGTTGCCGCACCAACCGCAGGTTCCTGCGGCGTTATTCCGGCCGTGCTCCTCAGCTTTGAAGAAGAAGAGAAGCGCGCGGAAGATGACATGGTAAAAGCCTTGTTTGTTGCGGCCGGAATAGGTGAAGTAATTGCAGAAAGCGCCAGCATTGCCGGTGCAGAAGGCGGTTGCCAGGCCGAAATCGGCACCGCTTCTGCCATGGCAGCAGGCGCCCTTGCGTACCTGCTTGGCGGAGACAACGACTGCATTGTTCATGCAGCCGCCTTGGCCATCAAGAATATGCTTGGACTGACCTGTGACCCGGTGGCCGGCCTGGTAGAAGTTCCCTGTGTAAAGCGGAACGTATCCGGCGCCGTCAACGCCGTCAGCTCTGCCGAACTGGCTATTGCCGGTGTGCGCAGTAAAGTTGCACCGGATGATGTTATAGAAGTCATGCGCCGCACCGGTAACCTGATTCCTTCCTGCCTACGGGAAACCAGCCAGGAAGGCTTAGCACTAACACCACTTGCCAACAAAGTAAAGCAGCGCATGAAGGACCACCCTTCCAAGTGAAAATAGTACTAATATCATTTCATCAATCATTTTTCAATGATTTGTGATTGATGAAATGAGGGATGAAAAAGGCCCGCCCGGTTTTTGCCGGGCGGGATGCTTTGCTTTATTGCGGATTAATTGCAGAATAAGATGCCAAGTAAAAAGGAACCTTGTGCAATGGTATTTGTAATTTCCTCTATCCAATTAGAACGGGTTTTGGTCTGATCCAATTTTGTTGCAAAAACGCCCATGGCTGCCATACCAACCAGCGTTAGGGCAAAAAATACAATGGACGGGAAGGATAGAATACTTTGTAAGATAGCTTGTCGGGCAGTAGCTTTTGTTAACGTATAAATGAAAGAAATTAATATAAGCAGAAAGCCGGCTGGCATCAGGAAAAGCATTTGTTTGCTTAACGGACTAATATCTTTTTGGGTTCCGGCCAAGATGATTTTCCAAGTAACCTTGCCAATGCCGGCCAGGGTACAAAGAAGTGCACCAAGGAAGAAACAAAGGTTTTGTAATTCCTTCCCTGCAAGTAGCATGGCTGCGCTGAACAAAAGAACCGGCACGGCGTCAAAAATGGCCAGAGATAGTGGAAAGTTTGGTTTCATGATGCGTTCCCCTCTTGCTCAGTTGGTAACTGATTTATAGTAATTTCCGAAATCAGCCAGAGCGTCTATGATTGGCAGCAACTGTTTTCCTAATTCAGTTAAACTGTAATCAACCCTTGGCGGCATTTCCTGATAGTCATGTCGGTAGACAAGCCCGTCATCCATCATTTGCCGTAAACTGTCCGTTAAAACCTTCTGTGAAATTCCATCCAAATCCCTTTGCAGTTCGTTGAAGCGCCACGGGCGAGTTCTTAAATTTCGAATGATCAGAAGTTTCCATTTTCCTCCCACAAGCGAGACAGCGGTTGCTACCGGACAAGCGGGGAGTTCCTCTTTTGTTTTCATAGCCGAATACCTCCATATAAAGTATAACGCATTCATTTTTGAATGTATAGTTATAAAAAGGTGCGTACTATTATTTGAATGCGTGGCACGTTATTCTATACCTGCCAACAAAATAAAATCAAAAACGGAGGTACAATATCATGGCAAATTACGCAAAAACAAACATTGGAAATGAAGGCAGAGTAGAGTTGCATGACGCACTTTCTTTGACGGGAGCCGAAATCAGCATCAATCAGCTTCCTGCAGGAGCGAATGTTCCTTTTGTTCACTCTCATAAAAATAACGAAGAGGTTTATGGAATTCTTGGCGGGAAAGGAAAGGCCATTATTGACGGAGAAGAAATTCCTCTTGTAGCAGGTGACTGGTTGCGCATTTCTCCTGCAGCAAAACGTCAATTCTTTGCCGCAGAAGATACCGGAATTTCCTACATTTGCATTCAGACAAAGGAAGATTCTCTTGGTGGCTTTACTGCAGAAGACGCAATTGTATATTAATATTCCAATATCGCCTACAAGGTCATAACAAAAGTCAATGGAAGCGTAAATGCAACGAAAAAATTTGCGTTGCATTTACGCTTCTTTTTTACACACAAAAAGGAATGCGGTATAATTTCTTCAGAGATATTCGGAAAGGAGGCGGTTCCGTTGGCAAAGAAAAAGGACGAGGTAACCATCCGGTCCAGCGCAGCGGAATACTTAACTTATGTTGCCTCTATTGGGGACCAGCAGGATAGTATTGAAATGCGTTATGAAGATGAGAACATCTGGCTGACGCAGAAAATGATGGCCACTTTGTATGATGTTGGTTTACCAACAATAAATGAACATATCAAAAAAATTTATGCGGATAGTGAATTAGAGGAATCTGCAACTGTTCGGAATTTCCGAATAGTTCAAACGGAGGGCTCCCGTCAGGTCACTCGTGATACCAAGCACTATAACCTGCAGATGATTATTGCTGTCGGATTCAAGGTGAATAATGAGCGGGCAGTACAATTCCGTAAGTGGGCAAACAGTATTGTAAAAGACTACACCATCAAGGGCTGGGTCATGGATGATGAGCGTCTGAAAAATGGCGGGTCGGTGCTTACCACAGAATACTTTGACCGCCTGCTTGAGCAGATTCGTGAAATTCGTTTGTCTGAACGCCGGTTCTATCAGAAAATAACTGATATTTATGCTACTGCGCTTGATTACGACCGTACGGCCAAAACAACAAAGCAGTTTTTTGCAAAAGTTCAGAATAAGATGCATTATGCGATACACGGACATACTGCTGCAGAGTTGATTTACGAACGTGCAGATGCTGAGAAGCCCCATATGGGACTTACTACCTGGGCCTCCGCTCCAAACGGGAAAATTGTAAAAAGTGATGTTAGCGTTGCGAAAAATTATCTGAATGATCAAGAATTGCGTTCCTTAGAGCGTATTGTTTCCGCGTATCTGGATTTGGCAGAAGACCGTGCTGAACGTCATATCCCCATGACAATGGAGGACTGGTCAAAGCGCTTAGATTTATTTTTGATGGCAGATGACCGAGACGTGCTTCAGGACTCTGGAAAAATTACAGCGGAAATTGCCAAAGCCAAAGCAGAGACTGAATTTGAAAAATACCGTGTAATTCAAGATCGACTGTTTTTGTCTGATTTTGATAAGTACGTGCTGGAATTAGAAGAGAGTGCCAAAAAGTAAAACGTAAAAGAAGCGTAAATGCAACGAAAAAATTTGCGTTGCATTTACGCTTCCACTATTTACAGAGTATATCAGCAGTATTCCACTATCGGCGTTATTTTCTTGCCGGTTTTATCCGCGTAGTAGGTAAGTAAGGTGCTGGCGTTACCGGCGGTTCCTACATACAGGCCGATATGCGCGTCTACATCCCAGGGCTTTACCCGGGTCCAGGCATCATACCAGCGCTTGCCGGTTTCATCCTGAAAGGTGTCATTTAATAATTTGCCGGCCAGCTGGTCTGCAAGAACTGTGTACCGTTCATCCGGGATTAGCTTAGATGCTTCAATGAAATGGAGTAGTACACCGGATGCGCCGCAGCAGATGCAGTTGTTCCAATAGCCGGGAGATTTTTTATAGGGAACCCCTGCTTCAATAAGAGCTTCGGTCAGACGCTGGTAAAAATCCAGATAGGCTGCATCGCCCGTGGCATGATACAGTTCCCGGATTGCAATTCCATCGCCGACAGGGCCATGGCAGAAACCAAGGTAACTGACATCGTACTTGTTTTCTTCGCCTTCAAAGTAGAGGTAGGGGACAATGGATGCCTTCTCCGTATTGGTTGCAATTGCTTTTAAAAACTGAAGACCGGATTTGGCATAGTTCAGATAGGATTCGTCTCCGGTTGCTTCATAATACTTTGCCAGAAGGTAGATGACACCGGCCGTGCCGTGGGCAAAATTGGGAACCACACCGCCTTTGGGAAGGACGGTGAAATAGACGCTTGGGTCAAACAGGTTAAAGTAGATGGCGCCGTCGGATGTTTCCTTCCTTAGGGCAAGGATGGCATCAAGAGCCTCCTTGGCATAGGCAAGGTAGTGGTCGCTCTTAAACTTTTCGGCCAGATAAATCCAGTATGCAATTACGCCGCCGTCTCCCATATAATCATAAAACCCGTTCCAGTGAATGCCGGAGGCGTCCTTGACACTCTGGGTATAGGAATCCTCTGCCAGTTGCTTTGCAAAATCAGCATAGCGCTGGTCTTTTGTTATGTCAGAAAGGTAAAGGGCAAAAAAGCCCTGCCCGGAAAGACCGTTGTGCATGCCGGGATTGACTACCTCTGTCTTTTGATAGGACGTAATAAGATAGTCGGCCGCGGCCTTTGCCTCCGCCAGATAGTCATCCTTCCCGGTAATTTCATACAGCTGTAAAAAGAAGTATCCCACACCGGATGCACCTCCATAAAGGGAGGTATCCGTTAAGAAAGAACTTTCCGTGGAATCCAGGATTTTTCCTTCGGTACCGCTGATTTTCCAGCGCTTTCCCAGCTTGTCTGTCACTTCCTGCCGTTTAATCCATGCAGCAGTGTCTTCTGCTGCGCGCAGATAGTCCTCTATTTCCTCGTTTTTGAAAACTTTTAGTTCCTTTACCGCCATGGTGTGCCTCCCGTTTGCAGCGTAGGGTGAACTGCGTCTTGTCTGAGTTACTTATATTCGTTGGTAGAAAGATATTTGGTGCCGTCGTCGGCCATGATGATGACAATATTCTTTCCGGCATTTTCCGGCCGCTTTGCAAGCTGCGTGGCTGCTGCAAGTGCAGCGCCTGCAGACTGTCCTAAAAAGATGCCGTCAGTTCTTACCAATTCTTTGGCCGCTGCATACGCATCGGCTGCGGAGACATCTATAATCTCATCAATTTTTGCGCCGAACTGATTAATCAGCGGGATAATAATCTGTTCCCCAATCTGCAGAGGGAATACGCCGTCAATGGTGTCCCCGGTCTGGTTGTTTTCATCCAGTCTGGAATGGATGTCAGGCTGTACACCGACAATCTGGATGCTTTCATCTTTTTCTTTGAAATACTTGCTGAGGCCGGAAATAGTACCGCCGGTTCCGCCAAGCAGCACAACAATGTCTACATTACCATCCGTGTCTTCCCAGATTTCGGGACCAGTTGTTTTGTAGTGAGCCAGAGCATTGTGTTTGTTGCTGCACTGATCCGTGTAATAGTAGCCTCGTTCGTCCCCGTAAGCCTTCACATCTTCTTCAATGGCGGAGATGTTAAGTGCCCCGGTTTCCAGCATTTCTTTGACTCTTGGGCTGATGTCTGCAAACCAGTACTGTTCCACGCCATAGGCCTTAAAGATGTCTACGCGCTCTTTTGAAACACCATTTTCAAGGAAGGTAACAAACTCATGTCCCTTTGCATGTCCAAACGCGGCAAGGGCAATTCCCGTGTTGCCACTGGTGTTGTCTACTATGGTCTGGCCTTCCTTTAAGAGCCCTGCTTTTTCAGCTTCTTCAATCATATTAAGTGCGGCTCTGTCTTTAATGCTTCCGGATGGATTAAAATACTCCAGCTTTCCAAGCAGTGTTGCATTCAGATTGTTTTTCTTTTCATAATTGGTAAGTTCCACCAACGGGGTATGGCCAACCAGTTCCGTAATACTTTTATATATTTTTCCCATACTATCTGCCTTCCTTGAGTTACCTACCTGACGGGTAGGTAACTGACTTGAATCCAATTTAGCATAGCTTCCCGTTATTGTCTAACGTGTATACTTTATGGTCAGTTATAGGAAAAACTTATATCTTTGCCGAAAATTTGCCAAAAGAAAAAGCACGCGAGGGTTCGCGTGCTTTACAGGTTGTAATAAGGATTTCATAGGGAAATGCAAATGTTTAGTTTTTTGTGCTGTCCGTTCCCTTGGAAAGAAGAACCACCGTCTCGACGTGGCTGGTGCGAGGGAACATGTCTACCGGAGTAATGGCGCGGGCGAGGTAGCCTTCATCCTGTAACAGGGCGCAGTCTCGGGCAAGAGTGGCTGGGTCACAGGAGACGTAGACAATGCGCTTGGGGGCGAAGTCGGCAAGGATTGGAATGAGATCCTGACTGAGCCCCTTCCGTGGAGGGTCAACCAGGATGACGTCGGCGTGGACTTTGTCCTGCTTCAGCCGGAACGCTGCCTTGGCAGCGTCTCCGCAGAAGAAGACGGCATTGGTAATACCGTTGTCTGCCGCGTTGCGCTTGGCATCTTCTACCGCTTCCGGAATCAGTTCCACGCCGTAGATCCGGTTGACCCGGTCTGCCATGGTCAGACCGATGGTGCCGGTTCCGCAGTAGAGGTCTAAAAGGGTATCTTCTTTGGTCAGCTGTGCATATTCAGCGGCTTTGGAATAAAGCACTTCGCATTGAGCGCTGTTGACCTGATAAAAGGAGAGCGGGGAAATGCGGAACGTTTTGCCAAGGAGCTGGTCCTGAATGTAGCCATTTCCGAATAGTACTTTGTTGTCTTTGCCCAGAATAACGTTAGTGTTTTCCGCGTTGCGGTTTAAGACAACGGTTTTTAACGTAGGGAACTGTTGCAAGGCCTGCAGCAGTTCGTCCAGATGCGGAACGGCAAAATCGGTTACCACCAGGCAGACCATCAGCTCTTTGGAAAAGTGGCCTTCCCTGAAATAGAGGTGGCGGAGCAGACCGGTATGGTTTGCTTCCTGATAAATAGAAATGGAATAGGTTTGTACCCAGTCCGTAATGACCTGAATCAGGTCGGCAAAGAGGGCGGGCTGCAAAAGACAGTCCGTGCAGGGAACAATGCGATGGGAATGGAAGGTGTAAAAACCGACCTGCAGCCCGTCCTGGTTGCCGACTGGATATTGGGCTTTATTGCGGTAACGGATCTGCTCCGCGCTGCCCAGAATGGGGCTGACGGCGCAGTCTATGTGGCCGATGCGGCGGAAGGCGTCTTCCACGCGCTGCTGTTTATATTGCAATTCTGCTTCATAGGAAACATGACGGAAGCAGCAGCCACCGCAGCGACCGGCCACGGCGCAGTCCGCCGGAATCCGGTCCGGGGAAGCCTGCAGGAGCTCCTGCAGCTTCCCGACAGCATAATTCTTTTTGGCTTTGATAATATGACAGCGTATTTCGTCTCCAATGGCAGTGCCGGAAACAAAGACGGCCTGTCCGTCGTGATGACCGATTCCGGTCCCTTCGGCAGACATTCCGTCAATCTGCAAAATAAGTTCATCGTTTTTCTTTAACATAGACATTAAATCCGTTTTCGTTTAGAATAAATGGTACGCTCATTATAGCATGATTCAGTAGGGGAAGGAAGTGACGCAGATGGGCTACAAACTGAATCCGGACCTCTGGAATTCGGTGCTGGTAGTGCCCACTTCCGTGGTGGACGAACACCTGCGTCGGGTCAGCGGACAGCAGCTGAAAGCGCTGCTTTATCTGCTGCGCTGGAACGGACAAAGCCCTTCCACAGAGCAAATGGCAAAGGACATTGGCCTTTCTGTAGAGGACACAAAAGACGCCCTTTCCTACTGGGTAGAAACCGGTTATCTTTACCAGAACGGAGACGCTCCGGCACCCCTTACCACGGCTAAGGAAGAAGCACCGCTGACAGATATTCCGGACGTGGCGCCAACCCATGAAACGGTGGCGGCACGTATTCTGGAATCGCCGGAAATTAAGGAACTGTTCAATGAAGCGCAGCTGCGGCTGGGGAAGACCATTGGGTATGACACCCAGGCCAAACTGCTCATGATGATAGACTCCTACGGCCTTCCGCCGGAGGTCATTCTGACTATTATTGAATACTCTGTTTCCCATGGAAAAAACTCCATTGCCTATATTTGCAAAGTGGGAAAGAACTGGGCAGAAGATGGCATAGATACTTTAGAAGCGGCGGAAGAACGTCTGCGCAGTTTGGACCAGGCGGAAAAACTCTGGAAGGACTTTGCTTCGCAGTTTGCCGTAGATGCGCCAAAAGCCACTACCAGCCGCGTTAACTTCCTGAAAAAGTGGCGCCTGACATGGCAGCAAAGCAATGACCTTATTTTTTATGCCTATGAGCAGATGATTAATAACATCAACAAGATCAACTTCAATTATTTAGATAAAATCTTAGAAAACTGGTACAGCCACGGCTGGCAAACGCCGCAGGACGTTTTGCAGCAGGAAAAGCCGGGAAAACCGGAACTAAGCAGGAAAACTGCATCGCAGAAAACGGTATCCTATGACTCTGACGCCTACAAGAAAAAAGCGCGGGGTCCCATTGAATACAAGAGGAGAGATGACTGATGGAAAGCCTTTTGGAACGCGCCAAAACCATTGTGGATCAGCGCCGGAAGGATGCAGAGAAGACGGCAGAGGAACGCCTTCGGAGTCTGGAAACCATCTCTCCGGAATTAAAACAGCTGAATGCGGACATTGCGTCTGCCGGCCTGAAGGCCATGAAGGCTATCGGCATGGGGAAGGACGCCAAGCCGTATCTGGAGCAGCTGGCCGAAGAAAACCTGATAGCACAGGAACGCCGCAAGATGTTGCTGACGGAAATGGGCCTGCCGGAAGACGCCCTGGATGTCCAATATGTGTGCTCCAAGTGTAAAGATACCGGCGTGGTAGATGGTCATTATTGCACCTGTCTGCGCACGCTGGTCAAGCAGATGCAATATGACGGGCTGAATCAGGCCGCACCGGCCAAACAGTCCACCTTTGATAACTTTGACCTTGATTATTACAAGGGCGCTACGGAACCGGATGGCACGGACGCCTATGAGCAGATGACTAAAGTTTACAATTACTGCCGCTGCTGGGCGCTGGATTTTAATCGCAAATCTCCAAGTCTGCTGCTGTACGGCCGGACCGGCCTGGGCAAAACGCACCTGTCCCTGGCCATGGCAAATGAAGCCATAGACAAGGGCTACACCTGCATTTACGGCTCTGCGCAGAACCTGTTAAATCTGCTGGAAAAAGAAAAATTCGGCCGCCTGAAGGACAACTCCTCTCCGGAAGAACAACTTCTTACGTGCGATTTACTCATCCTGGATGACTTAGGAGCCGAATTCACCACCCAGTTCACCATCTCAGCAGTTTACAATATTCTGAATACCCGTATTCTGACAGGGCTTCCCACCATCATCAGCACCAATCTGATGTATGATGAAATTGGAGACAAGTATTCCGAACGGGTGTACTCCCGCATCATCGGCAGCTTTACCCCATTGGAGTTTTTGGGAAAAGACGTCCGACAGCTGAAATCATGACAAAGGAAACCAAAAAGCCGGCTTTCAGGCCGGCTTTTTCTGAAAGGATTTATATGGATATCATACAGACTTTAACCACAGAATTTGGCCTGCAGCGCTGGCAGGTGGAAAACACCGTAAACCTGATTGATGAAGGAAATACCATTCCCTTCATTGCACGTTACCGGAAAGAAGCCCACGGTACCCTGGATGATCAGGTGCTACGGGAACTGAATGAACGACTGGAATACTTACGGAATTTAGATAAGCGTCGGGAAGAAATTATCCATTCCATTACCGAGCAGGAAAAAATGACGCCGGAATTGGAAGACGCTATTTTGAAAGCGGAAACCTTGGCCAAACTGGAAGATCTGTATCGCCCGTACAAACAGAAACGGCGTACCAGAGCCACCATGGCAAAGGAAAAGGGCCTGGAGCCGTTGGCGGAAAATATTTGGAACAGAAACGTGCGTGGCACCTTGGAACACCAGGCAGAATTGTACCTTTCCGAAGAAAAAGGCGTGGCTACGGTAGAAGAGGCGTTGCAGGGGGCATCTGATATTTTGGCGGAACGGATTTCCGACGACGCGGAACTGCGGGGCCGCCTGCGGGAACAATTCCTGCAATCCGCTACGCTGGACGCCAAAGCTGCTAAGGAAGAAGACAGCGTGTACGCACAGTATTATGACTACTCGGAGCGGGTTGCAAAAGTTGCCGGTCACCGGGTCCTTGCCGTGGACCGCGGGGAAAAGGAAGGCTTCCTGAAAGTTTCCGTTTCCTTTGATCGGGATAAGGCCCTGCATTGTATTGACCGCACGCTGATCCGCAGCAAGGGCACGGAAACAGACCGGTTCCTGCTGGCGGCTGCAGAAGATGCGTATGACAGATTAATTTACCCGTCGGTGGAGCGGGAAATCCGTTCCCTGCTGACGGAGGACGCCTGCACCAACGCCATTAAAGTGTTTGCACAGAATCTGCGCCCGCTGTTAATGGCGCCACCGGTGAAAAACAAAGTAGTTCTTGCCTTGGATCCTGGATACCGCATGGGATGTAAGGTTGCGGTAGTAGACGGCACCGGCGCAGTACTGGACACCGCTGTTATCTACGTAACCCAGGGGGATTACAAATACGCCCAGGCAAAAGAAACCCTGAAGAAATTAATTCAGAAAGATAAAGTAGAAGTGCTCTCCATTGGCAACGGCACGGCTTCCAAAGAAACCGAGCTGTTTGCTGTGGAAGTCATGAATGAAGTAAAGCAGCAATACGGCAGAAGCTTGTCCTATATGGTGGTCAGCGAAGCTGGCGCATCCGTTTATTCCGCTTCCAAACTGGCTGCGGAAGAGTTCCCACAGTTTGATGTTAACCTGCGTTCGGCGGTCTCCATTGGCCGGCGCCTGCAGGATCCTTTGGCCGAGCTGGTCAAGATTGACCCGAAGGCCATTGGTGTGGGACAATATCAGCATGATATGCCGCAAAAGCAATTGGCAGCGGCGCTGGACGGCGTGGTAGAAGACTGCGTCAACGCCGTCGGCGCAGACCTGAACACGGCGTCTCCGTCCCTGCTGTCCCACATTGCCGGCATCAACGGTACCGTGGCCAAAAATATTGTGGCCTATCGGGAAGAAAACGGCGCCTTTACCAGCCGTGCACAGCTGAAAAAAGTACCAAAGCTTGGGCCAAAGGCATACGAACAGTGCGCCGGCTTCCTCCGGGTGCCGGAGTCTAAAAATGTGTTAGATCATACCGGTGTGCACCCGGAGTCATACACAATTGCCAAAGAATTATTACAGCTTTGTGGCTATGACACGAAAGACGTTGCCGCGGGGCAGCTGTCCGACTTGCCATCCAAGGTAGAAAAACTTGGCTACAAAGAAGTGGCAAAGCAATTGGATTGCGGTGTTCCCACGTTGAAGGATATTACCAAAGAACTGTGCAAGCCGGGCCGAGACCCGCGGGATGAACTCCCACAGCCCCTGCTTCGGTCGGATGTTATGGACATGAAAGACCTGAAGCCCGGCATGGAGCTGAAGGGCACAGTCCGCAATGTCATAGACTTTGGTGCCTTCGTGGACATCGGCGTACACGAAGACGGTCTGGTTCATATCTCGCAGATTGCGGACCGCTTCATTAAGCATCCGTCCGAAGTCTTGTCTGTGGGAGACATTGTTACCGTAAAAGTACTGGACGTTGATGAAAAACGGGGACGCATTTCTTTAACCATGAAAGGCGTAAAGCAACAGTAATTACTGCATCGCAGAGCAGAATGAATAACCAGAGGAGGAACGAAGATGGATTATCTGGCAAAAGAACAGAAGGCTTCCGGCCTGACCGCAGAGCAGTTGCAGGCGGTTGGATGCACGGAACCGGGCTTCAAGGAACTCAGCATGATCCGGGTGGCCAAGTATCTGACCAATATGACCAAGCATCCTGGCGGACTGCCGTATGCCTTTGGCATGGTGTGTTCCCGGTTCATGGGCTTTTATGCCAAGGAAGACTGGAAAGCGCTGAAAAAGTCCCGGACCAAGAAAAAGGTAAAGCTGGAAAACGGCCGCAGCCTGAAACTGACGTTTGTGGACTGCCCGGAGAAATACCGCAAAGAGGACGGCAAAGAGCGGATTATTGTGCTGTCCCACGGCTTTAACTCCATCAGCACCTACATGTTGCAGTACTATTCCATTTACATGAAAGAAGGCTTCTCTGCAGTCTATTTTGACCAGCGCGGACATGGGAAAGCTAAAAAGTACGAATGTACCATGGGTTACAACGAAGCGTTAGACCTGATTGATATTGTAAAAGTCCTGCGTAAAAAGCACGGCCGGAATGCTATCATCGGCGTACAAGGGGAATCCATGGGCTCCGGCACCCTGGCGCAGGCTCTGGATGGGATTGATGAAACCTCCGACTTTGCCGTCCTGGACTGTGGCTACTCCGGCATGGATGAAATGGCTTGCTGGATTGAAAAACTGTTCTTCTTTTATCCGAAGGCCGCCTTGCATGACCTGGTAAATGAACTCTCTTCCGTTGGCGATGTAAAATACACAGACGTCAAGGGCCTTACCCACATCAAAGCCGCGCGGCCGAACTATCCGGTCTTCTTTGCCCACGGTGGCGGCGACTTTTTTGTGCCAACGCATTTCTCCAAAGACATGGCAAACGCCAAACGGGGCAAAGCAGAATTGCATATTTACGGCCACGCGTTCCACGCGCAATCCCGCTTCCTGCATCATAAGGACTATGAAAAAGACATCCACGATTGGATGGAGAAAAACTACTTGCTGTAAGCTTTGCTTGCAAAAAGATGGCAAAAAAATACCGCATCCTAGGCTTGACGCCCGGGATGCGGTGCTTTGTTTTTGTGGTGTCAGGTGACGTCCTTGACGTCTAAGAAGGCAGTGTATTGCATTTGCTCTGGGGTGTAGCCGTCAAGAACGTTAAGCATGTCAATTGCTACAACTTTGGCGTCTGGGAGGGAGTGCTCCAGATAGTTGCCGCATTCCTGACGCTTGGCACCCGGGATGTCTCCTTCAAAGTCACGTATGAAGGCAAAGGTGTCCTGCAGCAGGGAGATGACTTCTTCCTTGGGGAGGGTGTCCCGCGTCAGGAAGTAAAAGCCGGTGCGGCAGCCCATTGGCCCGACATAAATGATTTGGTCAGAGTATTTGGTGTTGCGTACGTAAGTGGCAAACAAGTGTTCAAAGGTATGCAAGCCGCCATTGGAGACGTAGTCTCCTTTGTTCGGCTCCTTCATGCGGATGTCATAGGTAACAACGTCCCCGTCTACACGGGAAACGTAAAGTCCTTTTTTGAGTTTGTCGTGGTCAATGGCAAAGCTGGCAATTTGTTTCATACAGTAACTCCTTCATTCAGGCTGCCGCGACGGTAGCCTTCTTCATCAATGATAACTTTGGTAAAGCCCAGTACCTGGTAATAAGGGCGCAGATAAGGCAAAATCTTTTTCAGAGCGGGAATGTCTGCCGGGTCCACTTCTATTTTGGCAGTGGTGCCGCCGTCCATGCAGCGGACGCGGAAATTGGGAAAGTCATTATCCTTTAAGTAAGTTTCTGCAAGGTCTATGCGATGCAGCTTTTCTTTGGTAATAGGCTCTCCATACGGGACCCGGGACGCAAGGCAGGCAAAGCTTGGCTTGTGCCAAGTGGGCAGCATCAGCTCTTCGCTGATGTTGCGGATTTCCTGTTTGCTGAGCCCCGCTTCCAGAAGCGGGCTTTTTATGGCAAGCTCCTGTAGGGCCTTGCGTCCAGGCCGGTAATCCGTCAGGTCGTCGGTGTTGGACCCTTCCACAAGGGTGAAGCCGTCCGCTTCCGCCAGTTCTTTGAATTGCTGAAAAAGTGCTTTCTTGCAGTGGTAACAACGGTTTTTCGGGTTGGATGCAATGGCCGGAAGCGACAGCGGCTTGGCCTGCACGACGACGTGCCGGATTCCCCGGTCCTTGCAGAAGCTGTCTGCTTCTTCTGTTTCCCAGTGGGGATTT